>JAFZJT010000004.1 GCA_017553815.1 Clostridia bacterium | reverse complement strand
TCTGCGTTTGAAGGGGTCCTCCCTCCTCGCGCCAAACGACGGTGCTTTCCCTGTCACCATCCGCGTTTATCGACTCTATCGGGTCGGTAAAGAATTCAATTCTCGAATCTCTTTCTTCCATATTTCCTCCGTATACGCAACGGGGCTCAAGCCGCGCCGCTTTAATTTACATACTGTTATTTATCCGCTTCACGCTTTTTTGCGGGCGCGTTCGCCCTCTTCAGCGTGAAGGTGAAGCTCGTTATTCCGTTTTCGGACGAAGCCGAGATATCCTCACCGTGCTGGTCGAGGATGAGCTTGACTATCGAAAGCCCGAGACCCGTGCCCGAGCCGCCCGTATAGGTATGCGCTTTCTCCGCCTTGTAGAAGCGGTCGAAAAGCCTCGGGATATCCTCGGCGGGGACGGTGTTTCCGCTGTTTTGGACCGTTATCCGCGCCTTTTGCCTGTCCGAATTCACCGAAACGCCTATCATTCCGGTTTTCTCGGGCGTGAACTTTATCGCGTTGTCGATGAGATTATGGAGCACTTGCTCTATCCTGTCCCTATCGGCATTCACGAAAACCGGCGTTTCCGGAAGCTCGATATCCACGCTGACCCCAGCAGATTCTATCCTGCTTTCAAAGGTCAGAAGCGAACCCGTTACCAGCTCTGCGATATCGAACACGCTCGGGCTTAGCTTATACTGCCCCGATTCTATCCTCGCCATGTCCAGAAGGTCGTTCACTATGCCTGACATTCTGCGGTTTTCATCGAGAACGACGTTCAGATATTTATTATGCTCCTCGGGCGGGATAACGCCCTCCTCCATCGCCTCGATGAAGCCGCGCATGCTCGTCAGCGGCGAGCGGAGCTCGTGGGAAACGTTTGCAACGAACTCGCGCCGCGCGCGGTCGAGACCCGAGACCTTGTCCGCCATGTCGTTGAAGCTCCTGCCGAGTATGCCGAGCTCATCATCCTGCTTAACTTCAACTCGCGCTTCAAAATCGCCGTGTGAAACTGCGTTCACAACGTCCGTCATGTGCGATACGGGTCTTGTTATCCTTTTCGTTATTATATAGGTTATCGCGGCGGTAATCAATACCGCACCGAGCGCCGAAAGAAAAATATCGAAATACAGCTCCGAAAGCGCCGAGTATACGTCGCTCATATCGTAGTTGAGCATTATGGTGCCGTATTCACGCGCATCATAGACGAGCGGTTTTTTGATGGTCAGCGTTCTGATGCCAACGTAGTCGGCAAGTATATCCGTGTAGAACGCCTCGCCCTTATCGGATCTATCGGAGCTGTCCGTCAGCTCAGCGATATCGAGTTCAACGCAAACGCGCCATTTTCCGCCCGTTTGGTAGTCGTAGAAACTGCGCCTGCCGAGCGTCGGGTCGAAGAAATCTATCTGAAGAAGCGCGTCAAACTGCCTGACTATCGCAAGGATCTTCTCCTTAGCGATATCCCTTTTATTGCTGTCAAGATATTCCTCGGAAACGATGAGCGCAATCTCGTCGACCTCGCGCGAGAGGCTGTTCTTCGCGGTGTTTATGTAGTGATTGCGAATTATCGTACCCGAAACAAGGCCGAGCAGGAGGATGACCGCAACGGCGGAGGAGAGATATGCTCCTATCATTCTTGAAAAGAGCGTTTTAAACATTTCCTTGCCGCTTCGCTCCTTATACTGTTGATCGGCTTATTCCGCAATGTTGAAGTGCATTGCGTTTTACTGCTTTTCTGTAAACTTATACCCAACGCCCCAGATAGTAGCTATCTCCCATTTATCGCTGTCGCCAAGACGGGATCTTATGCGCTTGATGTGTACATTTATCGTGCGGCTGTCCGAAGCGCCGTCGAAGCCCCATACTGCGCTCATTATCTGATTGCGCGTGAGCACCTGACCATTATGCGCGATAAGGTATCTTAAAAGCTCGAACTCCTTATGCGGCATATCGCAAAGCCTGCCGCCGCAGGAAACGGTGTAGTTATCGGTATCCATGGTGATATCGCCCGCTGTGAGAATATGCCCGTCCTCCGCCGAAGCGGCGCCCGAGCGTCTGAAAACGGCGCGAATCCTCGCAACAAGCTCCTTTGAATCGAAGGGCTTGACGATATAGTCATCCGCCCCGATGTCGAGCCCCTGTATCCTGTCCGATATCTCGCCCTTTGCCGTCAGCATTATGACGGGAACGTTGCTTATCGCCCTAAGCTTTTCGAGTATCTCCCAGCCGTCGAGACCCGGCAGCATAACGTCAAGCAGGACGAGATCGGGCTTGAACTCCTCGAATGCTGTCAGCGCGTTCGCACCGTTTTTGCAGGTCGAAACGTCGTAGCCCTTGCTCTTTAGGTACAGCGAGAGTATCTGACAGATCTTTTCGTCGTCGTCAACAACGAGTATGCGTTCGTTATCCATTATCGTTTTTCCGTTTCTCCATCATTTTTGAGGGGGGAACATAATTCGTGCCGCTCAAAGCGAACGGACGCGGAGTCCGTTTTTCAATAGAAGCGCCGCCGTCACTCCGTTTCCTTCGCGCAGTTTTCCGCTGAAGGAGCCGTCGTAGATCAGCCCGCAGCTGCAGGAAGGACTCTTCGCTTTGAGCACAGCCTGCGTTGCTCCGCATTCGATTGCGATTTCAAGCGTCTTTTGTGCGCCGAGGATGAATTCGTCCGTTACGTCCTTCTCTTCCCCATTCTCTGCGCGCGCAATGACCCTTGCACGACTCGAAAGAACGTCCTCGCCCGTGCCGCCGACTATCTCGGCAGCGGTGCGCGGAGTGGGCAAACCGCCGAGGCATTCGGGGCAAACGGGAACAGCAATTCCCATATTATATAAACGAACAGCCTCGTCATTCGGTTGGGCTTTCCCGTCATATCTGCAAGGTATGCCGATAAGGCAGCTCGACACTATGATCATTCTATCATTCATTTATTAACTCCGTGTGGCAATGAAGCGTAAATACAGCTTGCTGCGCAATATATTATTCGCTTTATGACACTTCATTTTAAGGTAACAACGGTCACACCGAAATCGCCCTCGCCGTAGTTGCCGTTTCTGAACGACTTAACCCTGCTGTGATTCTTGAGATAGGCCTGTATGCCCGCACGCAGCGCACCAGTACCCTTGCCGTGGATGATATTCACCTCATGCAATCCCTGAAGCTGAGCGGAAAGAAGGTATGCGTCCACAAGCGACATGGCTTCATCAACGAGCTTGCCGCGGATATCGAGCTCGAGTCCAACGGTGTTTGACGGGTCGTACTCGACCTTCGCAGAAGTTGTCTGCTGCAGGCTTTGATTCGAGATGCGGATATCATCGAGCTTTACGGACATCTTTATTATGCCGATTTGAACCTGTACATCGCCGTTCCTGTCGGGAAGCGAGAGCACCGTTGCAGGCTTGTCTACGCTGATGACGGTGACATTATCGCCGGGCTTGACGGATTTAGGAGCATCACCCCCCGCCTTCTTTACGGCTGGAAGCTGTTCGGCGAGCGCGTTCTCGGTTTTTCTCAGTGCATCGCGTGTCTGTTGGATCATCCTATCCGCCTCGCGCTGATCGATGGTTTTTATCGAGCGTATCTGGATGATGAGCTGCTCCATCTCGCGGCGCGTATCGGCAACGATCTTCCTTGCTTCCTCGCGCGCCTTCTGCTTGAGTTCGGCTTTCTCGGCGTCAAGCTTTTCGCGCTCCTTTCTAAGCTCTTCGGCGAGCTTCATCTGCTCCTGACGCGCAAGCTCCGCCTGCTCGAGCTCATCTTCGGCGCGGCGCTATTTATTCTCAGCGTCGGAGAGCACGGTTTCAAAATCGGAGTCCTCCTTTTTGATATAGGACTTCGCGCTGTCAATTATGTATTCGGAAAGACCGAGCCTGCGGCTGATCTCGAATGCGTTTGACTTTCCGGGGATGCCAATGAACAGCCTGTACGTCGGGCAAAGCTTATCAACGTCGAACTCCATTGAGGCGTTCTCCATGCCCTCATGGGTCAGCGCGAAAGCCTTGATCTCGCTATAATGCGTTGTTGCGGCGGTTATGGAGCCGCGCGAATGCAGTTCATTGAGTATGCTCATCGCGAGCGCCGCGCCCTCGATGGGGTCGGTGCCTGCACCGAGCTCGTCAAGCAGGATCAGCGAGCGCTCGTCGGTGTTTTCAAGGATACTTACGATGTTTTTCATGTGGCTCGAGAACGTGGAGAGCGACTGCTCGATGCTCTGCTCGTCGCCGATATCGGCAAATACGCTCTCGAATATCGCGATCTCGATGCCAACGTTTGCGGGAACGAACATTCCCGACTGAGTCATTAGAGTGAAAAGTCCCGTTGTCTTTAGCATAACGGTCTTACCGCCGGTGTTCGGACCCGTCACAATAAGAGTTCGAAAATCGGTTCCGAGGCGAACGTCTATCGGAACGACCTTGTAGGACTGGATGAGCGGATGCCTGCCGCGCAGAATGTTGATCCTGTGCTCCGCGTTGATCTTGGGCTCAACGGCGCGCATCTCCTTGGCGAGCTTGGCTTTGGCAAAGGCGATATCGATCCTGCCGAGAATGGCAAGATCGTCGAATATGTCGTTTGCATACGGCTTCACGGCGGCGGTCAGCTCAGTCAGTATGCGCTCGACCTCCGCCTGCTCCTCCATGCAAAGACGCTTGAACTCGTTGCCGAGCTCAACAACGGCGGCTGGCTCGATAAAAAGAGTCTGACCGCTTCCCGACTGGTCGTGAATAAGTCCAGGGATCTGCTGGCGGTGCTCCTGCTTGACGGGCACGACAAATCGGCCGTTTCGTATGGTGATCAGCGGATCCTGAAGATATTTTGAATAGGTCGAGGATCTGATTAGGCTGTTCAGCTTATCCCTCGCCCTTTCGTTTGCAATGCGCTTGTCGCGTCTGATGCGCGCAAGCGCAGGCGATGCGCCGTCAAAGAGCTCGTCCTCGTTGAGGATACAGCGGTTTATCTCATCCTCAAGGAATTTATGCGAAATAAGCCCCGAAGCGATGTTTGCAAGCGCTCCGGGCTCTTCATCCTCCATCGACCTCGGAACAAGCTGCTCGCGCGCAACGCGGATCGCCTTTAGGCATTTTCCGATATTGAGAAGCTCCTCGCAATTGAGAAACAGCACTGCGTTGAGCCTTCTCAGCGCCGAGCGCATGTCGGGGAAATCGTCCACGGGCGTATAGCCCGTTTTGAGGAAATAGCTCTCGGCCTCGCTTGTAAGCTTCAAAAGCTCGCGCACCTCGTCGAGCTCCGTGCTCGGCGTAAGCTCCTCGGCAAGCTCGCGGCTGATGCAGCACCCGCAGTGCAGCTTGAGCCTTTCGAGGATCGTATTGTATTCAAGTGTTTTTAAAACCCTTTGACTTATCATTTCTATTTTCTCTTGTTAAAAATTTAGTGTTGAAGGTCAATCGACCTTACGGTTCCAATGACCGCGAGTGGAGTTTGGATACTGCGTCGGACGATCTCCGAGCATTGCGGCTTTGAGCGCTCTCAGTCTTTCAATCGCAGCGGCCGCGGGTTCACCATTAAAGCTCATTCGGTATCCAGCGCATTTTGGCATCCTATCGAGGATATCCACAAGATCGGTAGTGTTTGAATTCAGCATCCGAACAAGGCATTTATCGGGAAACCTGATGTTTACAAGCGGGAATTCACGCCCGGCTTCGTCGGTCACCCTTCCCGCGTCGCCGCTGCAGCATTGGCAGCCCTTGTACTCCTTCACCGGGCAGTGCAGAAGCTGCATCGAAGGGATCCTTCCGTGCGTCCAAATAATGAGCCTCGAACCGTATTCGGAGCATATATCACGCATTTGAGCGGAAGTAAGCTCGACGGAAGGCACGATATAGTCATAGTCGAGCCTTGCAAGCTCGCTGATTGTGAAGGTGTTTATAGCGTTCAAGCCAATGCCTGCGATCTTAAGCGGCATATCCTTGATGAGCTCGGTTTGACCGATATTGTTCGCCTCCGCGCCGTCGAAAGCTCCGCTTGAAAGCAAAGTTTTGATGAACTCCCGCTGTTCTTTCGTTATAAGCACATTCGGAAGCGCAAGAATGAGCTTTTTGCCGCTCGCTTTCGCATTTGATATATCCGAAAGCTCCGCTTCTTCAAAGCTCAAGGGCTCAAGTGCGACTATATCCGCGCCGCTCTCATAGAGCTGCTTTGCCTCGGAAGCGCTTCGGGCAAGGCAGTAGATGATCCTCTGCTTTCCGCTGCCAATGAGAGCATCGCAAGATCCGATATTCTGCTTGGCGAAACAATTTGAAGCCTTAGGCGTATCATGCCGAATATGAAAACCTTCCGCAAGCTTCTCCGCGGCTTCGCGGCGAAGAGCATTGAGCGCAGCCGAGGAGATATAGCAGTTTTCGAGCATTTCGACGGTACAGTTTTCATCGGCAAGCTCAAACGGCGTATCACCGAGCTTTTTGAGCCTGTCCGAGTATGTCTGCGCGCTCTGGGGCTGCGACGCAGTTTCCACTCTTTCTCCGCATACGGATATCGAGCGCTCGCCAACGGATGCTACAAGGCAGGCAGGTTCGCCGACAGCGAGCTTTAAATGCATTTTTATGTTTCTTTTTCTGTTTTCACCAATAAGACTCCTTTTTGCCTCGGCAAGTGATTGCGGATCGGGCTTGCTCGAGCCTATACCGCCAGTTTTAACGCTGTCGCCGAAGAAATGAGCGGTACTGAACGCGCCTCTGTTGAAGAACATGAACAGCTCCGCCTTCATCGAAGCAAGCTCGGCCTTGGATGCGCCGTCAAGCGCAGCGCGGTAGCATCTTGTGACTGCGGCAACGTATTCGGGCTTCTTCATCCTTCCCTCGAGCTTAACGCAGCACACCCCCGCGCTCTCGAGCTCGCGCAGATGCTCGATCATGCAAATATCGTTTGGTGACAGGCAGAGCTCGCTCGGTTTCGGAGCGCCGAAAACGCTTGCCGCCTTCCTGCAGGGCTGTGCGCAGGTGCCGCGATTGCCGCTGCGTTCGCCCGAAGAGGCGGAGTATAAGCAGCTGCCCGAAAAGCTCATGCACAAGGCTCCGTGCGCAAAGGTCTCAATTTCAACGGAAGAGGAACTCGAAAGGCGCTTTATCTCTTCAATATCGACCTCGCGAGCAAGCACGGCGCGATTTATGCCCATGCGCTCGCAGTATTTAAGACCGCCCTCGTCGTGTATCCCCATCTGGGTGCTCGCGTGAACGGTGAGCTCGGGCAGCTCATGGCGAATGAGCGCGGCAAGTCCGAGATCCTGAACAAGCACCGCATCCGCGCCAAAGCGATACAATTCATGCGCAAAATCGAGCGCGGCGCCAAGCTCCCTGTCGAAAACGAGCGTGTTCAGCGTGATATAGGCGTTCACCCCGCGTTCATGGCAGTAATCGAGCGCTTCAACAAGCGACTCTCCCGCGAAGTTGTCGGCAGAGCGCCTTGCGTTGAGTATACTGCCGCCGAAATAGACCGCATCGGCGCCGTTTTGAACCGCGGCAACAAGACTGTCCCTGCTGCCGGCCGGTGAAAGCAATTCCATCATAGTGCGTATTTAATACCGTTGTATCAGATAGCTATTCCGATTTTTACAGGCCTCGGGCAATCAGAAATCGTCCACTTCATCAGGCGGATTCGCTGCGGGCTCGTCCTGCTCCGTGCCTTCAAGACCCGCCTTGAAAAGATCATCCTCCATGTCGAGCATGGCGAGCAAAACTATGCGCATAGTGCTCATGCTAGGGTATTTTTTTCTTATACTTTCGATCCTTGCGTTCACCGCATTCTCAAGCGATTTCATGTATTCGGGAGTTTCCGAGCACACAATACGAAAATCCTGACGGGCAAGGCTGAGATTAACGTGGCTTTTTTCCATAACAAACACCTTTTCCGAATGTATTGATCGATCGGCTATATCGATCCAATTTAATTATACAGCATTATTCGCCAAACGGCAATATTTTATCGGCTCAATTTGCAGTGTTCAGGTGTCAAACATAGGTTACACTTCAGACCTTTCTGAGGAACCACCCCCGATGCCGTCAAGAGAGGAGTGGGGTGGAGTGGAGGATTCTATACCAAACATTGGGGTTGAAGAAAAAAGGTAGAGCATAAATCTTCCAAATGATGTAGAATAGAGTTGCAAAACAAAGCTACAGGAGGAGAGACTTATGCTCTACAAAGATTATACAACAAAACTGCTCGATATGGAACACATGGAGGTCAAGAATATTGATGTACATCCCGACCGATTGATCGTTTACGTCGCGATGGAACGAAGGGCAACACGTTGTCCGTGCTGCGGGGTTGAAACAGACACCGTTCATGATTATCGAGAACAGAGGGTAAAGGATTGTCATGTACAGGGAAAACAACTGATTTGGAAGGATAAAAAGCGGCGATACAGATGTGAAAACTGAGGGCTGCAAAACAAGATCAAGATCCTCAAACGCAACGTAACCTGTGCCCCGTGGGGCACAGGTTACGAAAACTCTTTCTATGTGCTCAACCCCAACTATTGACATTGAGCCCAAAAAACCGCAAACCTTTCGGATCGCGGTTTTTAAAAAGCTGATTGATATTATTTGAGAAGCTGAGCGATGGTGTCGGAAAGCTTCTCAAGCTCATCCTTGGAGCAGAAGCCCTGCCTGAACATGATGGAGATGACGTCGGAAATGCTTGCGCCTTCACCGCCGTCGATGAGCTCTCCGCGGGACTGAACGATGTATTCAGCGCGGGTAACAGTGGGGAGATAGAGGTAGCTGCGCACCTGTTTGCCGACTATTTTGATATAGCCCTTAGCATTCAAGCGGTTTACAAAGGTCTGCACGGTCTGATAGGTCCAGTCGTGCCCTTCGATCTCACGCCATATATCGGTGATAATGACGGGCTTTCCTGCCGTCCAGATGATCTTCATGATCTCAAGTTCGGCCGATGAAACATCTTTTAGGATCATATTGTAGTCCAACTCCTATGCTATAAAGTTATCGTCCATTATTATACATTAATTCGTATAAAATTGCAATATATATACCCGATATTTTTTAAAAATTATCGTAAATAGTTGTTTTCGGCAATGCTATTAATATTTTCAGCACAATTTTGCCATATTTATGCCACAATCGCTTCATAAAATTTTGGATTAGTATCAATCTCAAACATACCTCCTCATTTTAGCGAGCGCTGCTTTTTCGAGGCGTGATACCTGCGCCTGGCTCACTCCGACCTGATCCGCCACTTCATTCTGAGTTCTTCCGAGGAAGAATCGGAGCCTGATTATCCTTTGCTCCCTCTCATTCAGCCTTTTTATGCCGTCCGAGATCGCGATGCCGTTGAGCCATATCTCGTCATCGGCGGTTTCATCCCGAACCTGATCCTCTATATATACAGCTTCGCCGTCGTCGCTGAAGATCGGCTCATTCAGCGAGATCGGATCGGTAATCGCTTCAAGCGCGAACACCACCTCGGATTCGGGTATTCCAAGCTCTCCCGCAATCTCGGACAGCCTCGGCTCAACGCCGTTCTTTTCAACAAGCCTTGCTTTAGCTTGGAGCGCTCGGTAGGCTGTGTCGCGCATGGATCTTGTGACCCTTATGCTGCTGTTATCCCTCAAAAAGCGCCTGATCTCGCCGATTATCATCGGTACGGCATAGGTCGAGAAGCGAACGTTATGCGAGGTGTCGAAATTATCGAGCGCCTTGATAAGACCGACGCAGCCCACCTGAAACAGATCGTCGGGATGCTCTCCCCTGCCCGAGAAGCGTTGAATAACACTCAAAACGAGTCTGAGATTCCCGGTCAGGAACTCATCCCTCGCGGCCTCGTCGCCCGCCTTTATTCTTTCAAAAAGCTCCATGCTTTTCTTATGGTTGATCCTTGGAAGACTGCTTGTGTCCACGCCGCATATTACCACTTTATTCAACGCCATATTACCTCCTGCCGACTGATCTAATGCGGGTTTTCCGCTCGGGATCGGCTACATATTATTAGTAATGGCATTTGGGCAAAAGAAGTATTCGGCGTTTCTTAAAAGTTAATGTCTGTTATTGTTGAAGCCGTCTTTTTCTTTGCCGTTCAGCGCTCAAACGATTGCGGATTCCGCTTAAAAGTGGTATACTGTAAAAAGCACGGCGCCTTTATCGGATACAGGCATTCTTGCCTTGTAATCGTATATTTTCGCTATGAATCATTACCAGGGAGAGGATGGATAAACATGATTAAAACCCGATCGACGCTTTTATGTTCATTGCTTGTTATCGCCTTTGTTTTATGCACCTTAACCGCACCCGCCCTTGCTGCTGCAGCTGACGGCGAAAGGGTTCTTCAGGCTACGGAGCGGGATGAATCGCGAGCAGTATATGAAGCGCCCGACTTCGAGCGCTCCGAGCAGCTTCCTTTCGACGATAGCTGGCAGCCATTGCCCGAGAAAGCCAATAAATTCACTCCCGAGGATGATTTTTCGACCATTCGCGTTCTTCTTAATTTTGAAGATACGGTTGTTTCAAGGATCAACCTCACTCTTTACGGCGCATACTATATCGACCAGAACTTAAAGCCGATAGTC
>JAFZJT010000326.1 GCA_017553815.1 Clostridia bacterium | reverse complement strand
GCGAGAACGTAAGCTGGCTTCCCTCCTACGGTCCCGAGATGCGCGGCGGCACCGCGAACTGCTCCGTCGTCGTTTCCGACGAGCCCATCGCTTCGCCCGTGCTTTCGATGGCGGACTGCGTTATCGCGATGAACACCCCTTCGCTCGACAAGTTCGAGTCCTGCGTCAATCCCGGCGGCAAGCTCTTCATCAACAGCTCCATCATCGAGAAGAAGGCGACCCGCACCGATATCGAGGTCTACTACGTTCCCTGCAACGAGGTTGCCGAGAAGCTCGGCAATCCCAAGGTAGCGAACATGGCGATGCTCGGCGCATATCTTGAGGCCACCAAGGCAGCCAAGAACGAAAGCGTTCTCGACGCGCTTCTCTATAAGCTCGGCGAGAAGAAGGCGCACCTCATACCCCTCAACCGCGAGGCGATAGAGGCCGGTGCCGAGAGCATTAAGAAATAATACGGCGTTATTTGAAACCGGCGTTCCCTTGGGAATGTCGGTTTTCAATAATGAATAGTGAATAGTGTATAGTGAATAGCTGAGGCTGATATCCGCGTGCGGATATCTTTGATCGGTTTTAACGGTTATGGACAAAGAGAAGCAAATCAGTATCAATGAAGTATTGCAGAACGCGGAGCACATGGCCTTCTGCGGCTTCGACTGCGGAAAATGCCCCATGTACCGCGCAACTGTCGATAACGATGCCGAGCTGAAAAAGGCGCTTATCGAGAGGTATTCGACCAAGGAAAGGCGGCTCACCGAGGAGGACATCGTCTGCTTTGGCTGCAAGGCTGAGAAGCGATACGTTCATCCATTCTGCGAGCAGTGCGCGATAAGGGTTTGTGCTAAAAAGCGCGGTCTTTCGTATAACTGCGGCGAATGCGATGCTTACCCCTGCGCGGAGATAATAAAAAAGATACCTGAGGAAGGGGAGAGCAGGGCGAGTATGGATGCGGTGAACCGTGCAAAAGCGGCAAGCAAAGCTTGATCGAGAAAAAACTGTCAAAATATCTGTGTTTCGGAACGAAAAAATATACTAAAACGCGGGCAGCAAAAGGTTGAAATACCACTCGCATTATTATACAATACAATATAGGAAAAAATCCTAAAACAAAACCAAGGAGGCAAAACATGAAAAGAATCCTTTCGCTGATGCTTGCGGCGGTTCTCGCCCTCGGCATCGTTTCCCCGGCTCTTGCCAAGACCGTTCCCGGGACTCCCACTCGCGGCGACGCCATCGGCATGAACATCTCCGACTTCGTTACCGTCGATCTCGACAACAACCCCGTTGACGGCTCCATCTTCCATGAAAACACCCTCACCGTTGTGAATATGTGGGCGACCTGGTGCGGCCCCTGCCGCAACGAGCTTCCGCATTTCCAGCAGCTCCATGAAGTATACAGCGCCACTCCCGAGGACGACGTAATGATGCTCGGCGTTCTGCTCATCAACGGTTCTTCCACCGTATCTTCTGGCAGGCAGCTTCTTCAGCAGAACGGCTACACCTTCTACAATATCGTCCATTGCAGCACCTTTATCGACGTGCTCTACACCACGGACGATCAGAACACCGGCTCCGTAAGCATCCCGCAGACAGTTATAGTCGATAGGAACGGCGTTGTGCGCGACCATATCGTTGGCGCCTTCCCGAACTATACTCAGCTCAGCAACCTCGTTTCGGATTGGCTCGAGATCCTCCTTGAGGAGGAGGCAAACGCCGTCATCCCCGGCGATATGGACAACGACGGCAGCGTTACCATTGGCGACGCTGTGAGCATAATGCGTATGGCTCTGGGTCTTGCCGAGGGCAACTCCAATGCCGCGGATGTGAACGGCAACGGAAGCGTTGATATGGCAGATGCGGTCATGGCTCTGCACATGGTTATGGGTCTGTAAGGCTATTAACAGCTATTACTGAAAAATTATTAGGAGAATAGTATTATGAAAAGATTTCTTGCAATTATCATGGCTGCGGTTCTCGCAGTTTCGAGCTTCGCTTCTGCGTCGGCTCGGCTAACAGATGCGGAGCGCAATGCAGTCGGCATGAGTATAGCCGGCTTTAATACTGTGGATCTCTACGGCAACACCGTTACCGACGAGATCCTCAACAACGCTGTTTGCACCGTTATTAACGAGTGGGCAACCTGGTGCGACCCCTGCGTTGCGGAATTGCCGCATTTTCAGGAGCTGCATGAGCACTACAGCGCCACTCCCGAGGCAGACGTTCAGATCTTGGCTTCCGTGTTCGTATCGGTAAGCTGCACTCCGGCAAGCGCGAGGGCGCTTATCGAGGAGCACGGCTATACCTTCACTAATCTGCTCGAGGATGAAATTCTCGACAGCGTTTTCAGAACCGTCAGCGGCGTTCCGTCAACCTTGATCGTTGACCGTCACGGCAACGTGCGCGCCCACGTCGAGGGCAGCTTCTCAAGCGTTGAGCAGCTCCAAGGCTTTGTGGACGCTTGGTATGAGATTCTGCTTTCCGAGGAAACAAGCATCACCCCGGGCGATGTGGACAGCGACGGCAGCATTACCCTCAGCGATGCGATAATTATAATGCGTATTGCAATGGGTCTGGTCGAAGCGGGCGATACCGACGCCGCGGATGTGAACGGCAACGGAACCGTTGATATGGGCGATGCGGTAACGGTAATGCGACTGGCGATGGGTCTGTAATTTTTTTGCGGCCTTCCGGCGATCAATAATAACAGAAAAGGAAAAATACTATTATGAAGAAGATTATTGCTCTGATTATGGCGGCAATGCTTGCGTTTTCAAGCTTCGCGTTCGTTTCGGCGGAGAAAGCCGATGCGACCCGCGAAGCTGTTGGGATGAGCATTGTCGGCTTCAACACCCAGGATCTCTACGGCAACCCCGTAACGAGCGATATCCTAAACAACGCCGTATGCACCGTCATCAACGAGTGGGCGACCTGGTGCGGCCCCTGCGTCAGCGAAATGCCGCATTTTCAGGCGATGCATGAATACTACAGCTCCACCCCCGAGGCGGACGTTCAGATCATCGGCGCGGTCTATATCTCCGGCTCATGCACCGTTACGAGCGCAAGGCAGTTTCTTGAGAACAACGGCTACACCTGGCTGAACGTGCGCGAAGATCAGGTGCTTGAAAACGCCTTCTTCACCGTGGATTCCATTCCGTCCACCATCATCGTTGATCGAAACGGCCTTGTTCGCGACCATCGCGTAGGAAGCTTCACAAGCTCCGCGCAGCTTCAGGCCTTTATCGACGGTTGGTATCAGACCCTTCTTGAGGAGGAGGGCGGCTCCGAGACCGTCCCGGGCGACATCAACGACAGCGGCTCAGTTGAGCTTGGCGACGCGGTGCTTGCGCTGCGTATGGCGCTCGGCATTTCAGAGGCGTCCAACGTCGAAGCGGGAGATATGAATGGAAACGGCAGCATCGACGTTTCCGATGCAATCATCATCCTTCGCATGGCGATGGGTCTGTAATAGGCGGATAACCGAATAAGACTGACCGACCGCAACTCAAGCGGTCGGTCATTTATATAAAATTTTTCTTTTTTGGAGTTACAAACAGGCCTTTGTGTGGTATAATAGAAAAGCTAAGACGGAGATCGATCCTTTGATCGGAACGATACAAAAAATGATCCATTTGGAGATGATAATATGAAGGACGGATTTATTAAGGTTGCGGCGTGTTCGCCGAAGATCAGGCTCGGAGATCCGAAATACAATGCGGATCTCGTGATAGATGCCATCAAAAGAGCGGCGGCTGAAGGCGTTGTGCTTATTGCTTTCCCCGAGCTTGTTATGACGGGCTACACGATGGGCGATCTGTTTCAGCATGAAATTCTGCTCGACTGCGTGGAGGAGCAGCTCGTTCGCATCAAAAAGGAGATCGAGAAGCTGCATATCATCGCGGTCGTAGGCACGCCCCTGCGCTATTGCGGCAAGCTTCTGAACTGCGCCGCGATCATCGGGCCGGATAAGGACGACGACACCCACAGCATCAGGTTCATTGCCAAGCAGCATCTTCCGAACTACGGCGAGTACTATGAGCAGCGCCAGTTCACCGCGGACACGGACGCCGAGCTCTCCCGCATAACCGGAAGACTCGGCAGGCTCGGCTGGGTGGAGCCCTGCGGTTCCACGATGCATGTTGACGACGTGCCGAACTTCTGCTTCGGCGTGGAGATCTGCGAGGATCTTTGGGTCGCGGAATCCCCGTCCGTTGAGCTTGCTAAAGGCGGCGCTCTTCTTATCGTCAACTGCTCCGCGGGCAACGAGGTGCTCGGCAAGGCCGATTATAGAAAAAAGCTCGTCTGCGTACAGTCCGCCAAAACGGCTTCTGCGTATCTGTACGTCGGCGCGGGTGAGGGCGAATCCACCTCGGACATGGTCTTCTCCGGGCATTGTTTCTGCTATGAAAACGGCACTCTCCTTGCCGAAAACAAGCCCTTTGAGGAGCCCGGCAAGCTTATGATAACCGAGATCGACCTCGGAAGGCTTCTTTATGAGCGCAGGCGCGTAAACAGCTTCCATTCCGGGCTTGAGGATAAGAAGGCCTACACGATCGACTGCGGCTATGCCGAGGAGGAGGAATCGGGATACATTTATCCCGACGTTTCCGCGCTTCCCGTTACCAAGCTAACGAGGCATTTCGACCGCAATCCCTTTGTTCCGAAGGACGCGGGCGAGATGAACGCGCGCGCAAACGATATCCTGATGATACAGGCGATGGGATTAAAGCGCCGCATGGAGCATATCGGCGCGAAGACCGCCGTTCTCGGCATCTCGGGCGGCCTCGATTCAAGCCTTGCGCTGCTCGTCTGCGCGAAGGCCTGCGACCTTATGGACGCGGATCGAAAGATGATCTACGCCATAACCATGCCCTGTTTCGGCACTACCGCGAGAACGAAGAACAACGCGATAGAGCTCTGCGAAGCGCTCGGCGTGACCTGCAAAACCGTCGACATAACCGACTCCGTGCGTCAGCACTTCAAGGATATCGGGCACGACGAAGCAAATCATAACGTAGTCTACGAAAACGCTCAGGCAAGGATAAGAACGCTTATTCTGATGGACGAAGCGAATGCTACGAACGGCCTCGTTATCGGCACGGGCGACCTTTCCGAGCTCGCGCTCGGCTGGGCGACCTACAACGGCGACCACATGAGCATGTATGCCGTGAACTCGGGCGTTCCCAAGACCCTGCTCAAATACCTCGTGCGCTACTATGCCGATACCTGCGGCAGTGAGCGCGTGAAGAGTGTTCTCTATGGCATCCTCGACACGCCCATCTCGCCCGAGCTTCTGCCGCCGGATGAAAGCGGCAATATCGCGCAGATGACCGAGGACCTCGTCGGCCCCTACGAGCTTCACGATTTCTTCCTCTACTACGTGCTGAGGTGGGGCTATCCTCCCAAGAAGCTCTATCGCGTGGCGAGGGAGGCGTTCAAGGGAAGCGAGTATTCGGATGAAGTCATCCTAAAATGGCTCAAGAATTTCTATAAGCGCTTCTTCACTCAGCAGTTCAAACGCAACTGCCTGCCCGACGGCCCGAAGGTCGGCTCGGTCTGCCTCTCGCCGCGCGGTGATTGGCGCATGCCTTCCGACGCGAGCTATCGGATATGGATGGATGAGATAGAGGAGATAAAGCCGATAAGCATCATCGAGTAGTAAGGACGAGGAATTTAAAACCCGAATTATGTCATACAACGCGCTGTACAGAAAATATCGCCCTTCCCGCTTCTCCGAGGTGGTGGGGCAGGAGCATATAACCGAGGTTCTCAGGAATCAGATACGCTCGGGCAGGTTCGCGCATGCCTATCTCTTCAGCGGCTCTCGCGGAACGGGCAAGACCAGCACCGCCCGCATCTTAGCGCGCGCCATCAACTGCCTTGACCCACAGGATGGAGAGCCCTGCCTTAAATGCGAAGCCTGCCTCAAGAACCTTTCCGAGAGCATCGACGTTATCGAGCTCGACGCCGCGTCCAACTCGGGCGTGGATCAGATGCGCTCGATAATCGAAAAGGCCGAGTTCGCGCCGATAAATTTAAATACCAAGATATACATAATCGACGAAGCGCACATGCTCTCGAGAAGCGCCGAAAACGCGCTTTTAAAGACTCTTGAGGAGCCGCCCGAGCACGTCGTTTTCATCCTTGCAACGACCGAGCCCCAGGCGCTTGCGGCAACGATACTCTCAAGGTGTCAGCGGTATGAATTCAAGCGCCTTTCAGTTGAAAATCTTGCGAATACAACAAGAAAAATACTCAAGGACGCGGGCGCTGAGATAGAGGACGGTGCGCTGATGGCGATCGCCCGCGCCGCCGAGGGCGGTATGCGCGACTGCCTCAGCATCGCGGATCAATGCCTCTCGCTCTGCGGAAGCACTATCACCGAGAGCGACGTATTATCCGTGCTCGGAAGCGTCAATTCGGATTTCCTTTTCGAGTTTGCGGATGCGGTAATAAACGGTGAAGCGGCGGGCATCATGCTCGGAATAGACCGCGTGGTATCGGGTGGGCGCGATCTCGGAGTTTTCATTCAGGACGTTTCAACGCATTTCCGCTCGCTGCTCTTTGCAAAGGTGCTCGGAAGCTGCACCGAGATCATCGACTGCACCAAGGAGATGATGCAGCGCTATATCGAGCAGGCCGAAACGACCGGCAAGGCGAGGCTCGAGCGCACGCTTTCTGAGCTTATGAAGCTTCAGCAGGAGCTGAAGTTTGCGATAATGCCGCGAGTGCTTCTTGAAAGCAGTCTGCTTGCCGTCTGCCATCCCGAGGAGAGCAAAGAGGCGATAAACCTGACCGACAGACTCGAGCAGCTTGAAAATAAGCTTAAAAACGGAAGCTTCGCTGTTGTTTCTTCCAATAGGAGCGCAAAGGAAAACGAAGCTAAAACAGAAACATCGGTTGAGAGCTCGGAAAGCGGCGAAGCGCTCGAAAAGGGCGAGCCGGTACCGCCGGTCGTTTCAAACAGCTACCCGATACCCGCCGCCTCGGCAAAGGCGAATGAGCTTTACAACAGCTTCATCTCCGCCGCAATGCAGAGCGATATGTTTATGGGAATGCAGATACAGGCTTCGGCCGCGCACTGGTGCGATTCCGATACGCTCTATATTTGTTTTGACAAATCCAAAGCTTTGGCATATAATACCGTAATAGCCCCGAGCATGAAGTCCAAGCTTCAAAGCACCGCCGCAATGAGCATAGCTCCGTTCGGCGTTGAGGTGATCTTCAGAGGGGGCAGCGTAAAGGTCGATCCCGAATTGCCCGCAGAGCTTTTCGGAGTTAAGATAACGGAGGAGGAATAGTTATGCAGATACAGGCGCCGAAAGGAACCAAGGACGTTCTGCCGCAGGAAAGTTATAAGTGGCAGTACGTTGAATCAACTATAAGAAAGCTTTGCCGACTTTACGGCATAAGCGAGATAAGAACGCCCGTTATCGAGCATACCGAGCTCTTTATGCGCGGCGTTGGCGACACCACCGACATCGTTCAAAAGGAGATGTACACCTTCAAGGATAAGGGCGATAGGTCCATCACCCTCAAGCCAGAGGGCACGGCCGGCGTCGTGCGCGCTTTCCTTGAGAATCGCCTCTTCAACGAACCCATGCCGCAGAAGATGTTCTATCTTAACTCGCCCGTGTTCCGCTATGAAAAGCCCCAGGCGGGAAGGCTCAGAGAGCACCATCAGTTCGGCGTGGAGCTCTTCGGTTCACCTTCGCACGAGGCGGACGCCGAGATAATGCTTCTTGCGCTCGAGCTTTTGAAGGAGCTCGGACTCACCGATCTTGAGCTGCGCATAAACTCCATCGGCTGCAAAGAGTGCCGTAAGGACTATAACAACGCGCTGCGCGAATACCTCGGCTCGCATTTAACAGATATGTGTCCAACCTGCAAATCGAGGTTCGAGCGCAACCCGATGCGCATAATCGACTGCAAGGAGGATAAGTGCAAGCAGATCTGCAATGGCGCTCCGCGCACGATCGATTTCCTCTGCGACGACTGCAAGAACCATTTCGAGGGTCTCAAACGCGATCTGGATGCCTGCGGCGTGAAATACACCGTGGATACCGACATAGTTCGCGGACTGGATTACTACACCGGCCCCGTGTTCGAGATCGTATCGAATAATATCGGCGCACAGGGCACCGTTTGCGGCGGCGGCAGATACAACGACCTCGTCGAGGAGCTCGGCGGCCAGCCACTTCCCGCCGTAGGCTTCGGTCTCGGGCTTGAGCGTCTGCTTCTGGTTATGGAAAACACCAAGGCGATCTTCCCCGATCCGCCGAGGATCAAGGTCTATTTCGCGGCAACGGGAGAACAGCCCCGTCTTACGGCGTTCGATCTTGTTCGTCAGCTCCGCGAAAAGGGCATCCCCGCCGAATTCGACCACATGGACAGGAGCATCAAGGCTCAGTTCAAGTATGCAAATAAGCTTGGCGCGGAGTATACGGTCGTTATCGGCGATGATGAGCTCGCCGATGGCTCCGCAAACATCAAGAACATGCACGACGGAATCGAGAGCATGGTAAGGCTCAATGAGATAGTCGATTTCTTCACCGAGTAATTCGATATGGAAGAGCTTCTTAGTGCTGTAGGCACGGTTCACGAGGTAAACGGAGAAAAGGCGACGGTTGTTTTCAAACGCTCCAAGGCCTGCGGCGACTGCCACGCCTGCACTTCGTTTGGCGACGGCAATTCCGTGATCGAGCTCGACAACACCTTGGGCGCCAAGGTCGGCGACAGGGTGCGAATAGAGCTTCATTCGGGAGCCGTGTTCAAGGCAAGCCTCATCCTATACGGCATTCCGCTCATTGCGCTTCTTCTGGGCGTTTTTATAGGAAGCAGGATCGGCGATCTTGCCGCCGCGCTTATCGGCATCGGCGCTTCAGCCGCCGCGCTTATCGGGATCAAGCTGATTGAGCCGCGCATAAGGAAAAAGAGCAGCTTCGAGCCGAGGATGATGGAGCTTATTGACGGCTGAGCTTATTCTCTGTTATTGTTTCTGAGCTTCGCGCGCACGAAAAGTGCGCGCATTTTTCATTTTCTGTTGCAAAAAACGAAAATTTATTGTAAAATATATCTGCAGGGGAAAATGCCGAATATAATTATCCGATCGGCTTCCGTTTAGATCCCGACTGCATTTTCGGCGCTGTTTTAAGCACGGAGAGGAGAAAACATGGGCATTGCGCTAAGATCACGATACGCTTCCGCGTTCCTTGCGGCCATACTGCTTTTGAGCGCGATATTTTCGCTTTACGGCTGTGAGAGCGCGCCAAAGGAGCTGCAGTTCAAAAACGAACTCAAGACAACGGTGAACATCTATTTCAGCAATGCATTGGATGACGATTGGAGCGATAAGCCCACGCGCACCGGGATACGCGGCGGCGCACAGGTCGGATTGAACTTCTCGGACTTTGACGGCGCTTCGGGTAAGAAAACCGATATCGGCGCGATAGATGAAAACTCTGTGAACTACGATATCTATGACGTGGTGCTTATACGCGGCGATCTCATAGTTCTGACGGGCGATGAAAACGGCGCCAGATTCGTTATAACCCACAGCGACGGCACCTCGAGCATCTTCTCGGCGATCATAAAGCCTTCCGATGGCTGACGCCTCGATCGCAAACAAAACCCTATAGGAGAAACCGTATGAAAAAAGCTTATCAACTCATTCCCTTGATCATCGCGCTTTGCTTTGCCGCCGTTTTTGCTTCGCTTTCCGCCTGTTCATGCGGCAAAAATGACGACGGCAGCCCTCAGATCCTAATCGACGGCAAGGAGTCCGCTTGGCAGAAGTTGACGGTTTTTGTTCCCGACGGCATGGATCTTGTCGGCGGCAGCGCACTTGATTCGTCCGATCCCAACACAGCTTGGATACAGCGCCGCGGCGATGAGATGAGCTATTTCCTTGTGAATATCGTTTCAAATGATCGGATCGAAGCCACGATAAAAACCACCAAGGAGCTCAATTTGGGCGATGACGTTGAGTTTGACGCAGGAAAGTTCCATTGGAAGGGCGTTAAGTATAAATACGCGGGCGTGTCTGACTGCTTTCAGGTCTTCGCTGAGGTGAACGGCAAAACGGTGCTCGTTTCGGGCTCCAAATTCGCCCATGATTCATCCCATGCAATGGCGGTTCTCGGCTCGATAAAGCTCGCGGACTGACGCTTCATTCTTTCTTCTTTCGCGGCAGGAGGCTCCATCGATGATTGGATCGGCTAAAAAAGCATTTATTCTGTTCATTATCTCGGCTTTTCTTTTCACCTGCCTTGCCTGTGCGGGTGGATGGGTCGTGGAGCCGTTTACGCGTCCGCCCATCACGGAGAAGCCGCAGACTTCATCGGATGTCAGCCCTGCTCCCGATACATCCGCTTCCTTAGATCCCGAGGCTTCCTCCATAAGCTTCAAAAACGAGCTTGCATCAATGATAACCGAGCTCTATATAAGCCCCTCTGAGACCGATAAGTGGGGGGAGGCCGTTTTCTATGATATCATGAGCGGAGAAGCCGAAAAGATCGATTTTTCTTGGTTTAACGGCGTATCAGGTGAAAGATACGATATCGGAACCATCGATGAAAACGGCGTAAATTATGATTGCTATGATGTCGTGCTCATCGATGGCGACCGCATCATCCTTTCAATAAACGCGGGAAATGCCGAGTTTGAAATCGAAAGGGCGAGCGGAAAGCTCGACTTTATCGACGCCGTTGTTTACTCCGATGAGCCCGGCGAGGAAAAGCGCTCGGTGTTCATCCGTCCCTACTTGTCAACCGAATCCGCCCATTCTTCAAGCGGCGACGATGTCTATGCGCTCTATACTCAAACCTCCGTTCGTTTGAGCAGTGCGGCTGAGGAAAGATTCCCCCTGCTCGATCAGGCGTTGAACGCGCTTCATAAAAAACGCTCCGAAGCTTCGAGCGAGGCGTACCGCGAAATTGCAGAAATAGCGGAGAGTGCGTATCAAAGCGCCCATCCCGGCTCGAGCTTTGCCGCCGCGGAATTCAGCGATAATGCTTTCATTATTTCGAGCGAAGAAAACATTTTCAGCATTCTGTTCGAACGCCGTGAACGCTTCGGCGATGATTCGATTATCGTGTATGAAGCCGCGAATTTCGACCCTCAGACGGGCGAAGAACTCATGCTCTCAGACGTCGTCGTGGCTGTTCAAAAGCTTCAGCTGTTCATCTATTCGGAGCTCGAAAAAGACTACGGCGGCATACCTTTTGATGAGGATACGGAGCTTATCTCTGAATTCTCCGCCCCCTCTGAAAAGCTTTCTTGGTTCATAGAGCCTCAAGGACTGCATGTTTTGATCGACGGTGTACCATTCGGAGGGGAGGATATGCTCTACTCGGCCTACCTTTCGTTTGGCGAATACAAGGATATTATCCAAGAAAAATACATTCCAAAGAGCGAGAATCATGCAAGCGCATTCCCTCTTGATTTTGACTATCGAACGTTAATTGAGGGCAAAAGCTCGCTTATAAATATCAGCGCGTCCTTCGATGAAGAGCACCAGCTGCGAATTCAGTACAACGGCGCGGTACACGAGAGCGAGCTTACGGGCGTTTACGAAGTTAAGCCTCTGCTCGTTCGTTCAAACGGGCGTGACCTTCTGTATCTCGATATGCTTTCGGATAACGACCAAAGGCTGCTCTCGATCTATTCGCTCGAGGACGACGCTATCGTTCATCTTGGAGAGTTCCACTGCACATGGGGCTATAGCTATGAATCGACCGCCGACTCCATGACAAGGCTCGTTCAGAGCATGGTCGATCCCGAAGCCTTTACGCTCTACAGCGAGACTGTGCTTTTGGGCAGTGCTTACGGCGAAAAGATGTATTTCGTCGGTGAGGACGGGATGCCGCAGTCGGAGGATAAGTATTTTATCATCATCAGCCCCGACCTCGAGTTTGAACTCAAGCAGCCTCTTGAGCTTCATCTCGTTACGGAGGCGGGGGATATGGACGTCAGCACCGTTTCGCTTGATGCGGGAAGCATTCTTACCTATTACCGAACCGATAACGAGCGCTTCGCCGATCTGAGTTTGGATGACGGTCGATTCGTCCGCGCCGTAATCGACGATGGCTGCATCGACTCGATACCGCTCGATGAGATCTTCGGCGGCATAGTGTACTTCGGTTGATCGAATTGGATCGATCCTTCCGTTAAACAATAAAAGAAATACGAAGTACAAGAAGGAGGAAAATATGAGTATTTTCGATGATCTGAAGAACAAGG
The DNA here is from genome assembly GCA_017553815.1 of Clostridia bacterium. The sequence goes on along the minus strand of JAFZJT010000326.1, from coordinate 2,085 downwards.
TGAACGATGCGGTCAAAAAAGCCGCGAAGGACTTCGGCGAGAAGAAGACCGACGTTGTGTTTGCAAAACTGCCCGACACCTACGAGGAGTTCGTTTCACTTCCGCAGGCGGCGCTTTCCGACCCGTTCGACACCGCCGCTCTGACAGTGCTTGCGTTCTGCTACTACCCTAATGACAGCGAGCTTTCGCTCAAAATGCTCGATTATCTGCGCGGCCCGCGCCCGTTGAGCGGTATGGATAAGCAGTTTATTGCAGATCGTTTCCGTGATAAGGACTATGTTCCGCGCTCCTATTTCAAGGGCGCAACTTATAAAAACGACTACGTTCCCTCCGAACCCTATACGGTCAGCCCGTTTACGAATCCGCACTCCAATATTCAGGAGAATATGCTCAGGCTCTGGCTTGAGTCCGGCGGTGCGGACAGCCCGCGCTACGTCGACGTTCGCCTTGCAAAGGACGGCAAATGGTATCTCTGGGAGCAGTACATACTCGCAGGAATAAGGGATCCGGAGAGCAGCAACCCCTGGGCATGATGTGGAGGCTTTGATGGATATAATCGGAAAATGGCGCATTGCATTCATGCCAAGGATGGATGATGACGGCTTAAGCTGGATGAGTGCCGAGGTGCTTCGTCAGGAGGCGGCTACCGGGCAGGATAAGGATATGCTCATGCTTCTTGATGCGCTATATATCTTCGAGCCGGACGGTTGTGTGACAGTCGCAATGAAACTGCCTGAAAGCGTCAGCAAAGAGGAAATCGAGCAGGCGGTTGCGTCGGAGCAGATAACGCTTTACGGTGAGGATAGATTCACCACCGGCGAGAGCAAAAACACATGGAAGCTCGAAAATGGCAAAGTGATGTACGATACCGGAATCTCCGGCGAGGTGCTCGGCGAGCCCGTCAGCTCCTGGACAGAAGTCGTGGAGATTGACGGCATGATCGAACTTCCGTTCATGCGTCTTAAGCGCGTGGAATGACGGCTTCTACCACACAGGTACCATAGGTTCAACCTAAAACGATTAGATTATGGCGGTTTTGCGTTAAAGTTGCTTTCAGCTGGCACAAAGCCGCCTTGATTTGATAATTTGATGACAATTCTCAAATGCGTCTTGCTTTTTTCATATATTAGGCGTATAATTTTCACTGTTGGAGTATGTGTTAGGTGCGCGAATGCATTTTCTCGTAGCGATACGCGCTATTTGGCCATCTCATTCTCACCAAAGTTCCAAGGAGGTGTTTTGTATGGAAAACAACAGACCAAGAGGGCGTGAAAAGAACGTTACCGGTCAAGCAAGCAGCGACAGCATGAAAAAGCGCGGCGAAGGGCTCGGCACGGGTTCCGTCGGCAGAAAAGAAGGCTACAGCAGCCGTCCCACGGGCAGCGGTTATCAGAGCAGCGGAAGCAATCAGCAGTTCCAGAGCACGGGCACAAGCTCGGGCGGCGGAAGCATCATCACCCGCGTCTGCGGCCTCGGTCTCGGCGGCATCGTTCTGATCGTTCTCGCTGTTCTGCTTCTCAGCAAGTGCAGCGGCGGCTCAAGCTCAGGCAACTCGCAGCAGGGCCAGTCCCAACAGGGCGGCACGAGCGATATGTTCTCCGGCATCCTCGGAAGCCTTATGGGCGGCAGCTCGAGCGATCTGTTCTCCGCAGGCGGCACCATTTCCAACGGCTGGGTACAGTCTGCCAACACCGGCAAGCTCAACACCTCCGTTGCCGACGGCTCCCGTGCTAAGCGCACCCAGATCCTCGGAAACAACAGGGACGTCATCACCATGATGGTCTATATGTGCGGCACCGACCTTGAATCCAAGCACGGAATGGGCACCAATGACCTTCAGGAGATGCTCGGAGCCGATTTAGGCAACAACATCAACCTGATCGTCTTCACCGGCGGCTGCAAACAGTGGAAGAACAACGTTATCAGCAGCTCCGAGAACCAGATCTATAAGGTCGAAAACGGCGGCCTCAAGTGCCTCGTTCAGAATGCGGGCAGCGAATCGATGACCAAGCCCTCCGTTCTCACGAGCTTCATCCAGTACTGCAAGCAGAATTTCCCCGCAAACCGCTATCAGCTCATCCTTTG
>JAFZJT010000325.1 GCA_017553815.1 Clostridia bacterium | reverse complement strand
CTTGTTGAGCAGCTTCATAAAAACAAAATCCGCGTGGTGCTGGACGGTGTTTACAACCACACAGGAAGAAGATTTTTTGCCTACCAGGACATTTTGAAAAATCAGGAAAAGTCAAAATATAAAGACTGGTATTATGATATGCCTTTGCCGCTGCTTCCTGACTGCAAGAGCGATTATGCCTGCAGGGTGGCAAGGGACAAGGGTGAGTTCAAGCGCATTTGCCGCGAGGTTGGCGCGCCCGTTGCCGAGGATTATTATCTTTCCGATAATTTGACCGATGCCGAGCTCGATGCTGTCAAGTTCCCCGTGGTCGTTAAGCCCGTTGATAAGAGCGGCAACAGAGGAATGAGCTATTGCTCAAATAAAGATGAATTGATCGCAGGCTACCGCGCTGCGCGCGAAGTTACCGACAACGGGATAATAGTTGAGCGCAGGCTGCACGGCAAGGAATACAATGTGCATTACGTGCTTGCGGACGGCGAAGCGAGGCTGCTTTACTTCAGTTCCACGCACCATCAGCCCGGCGAGAGTGAAAACCTTTATTCATTCAAATGCACCACCTCGATGCATCTCAAGCAGTACATCGATGAAGTAAACGACAGCGTTATCCGTGCCGTCAAAAAGGCGGAGTGCCGCGAAGGAATAGTTTGGGTCGATTGCATCAGAGATGACGACGGTCACTTCTATCTGCTCGAAATGGGCTACCGTTTCGGCGGTGTGATGACCTACGTTCCTTATGAAAAAGTTATCGGCTTCAACACCGTAAAATGGATGCTCGAATGTGCGCTCGGCATCGAGCACAAGGTCTCCGATCTGCCCCAAGCACTCGGTTCTGCTCTGCTCGGCTGCGCGGCATCATACAATATGTTTTCAAAAGAAAACGGCGTTATCGACTCGATCGAGGGCGTTGACGAGATAATGAATATCCCCGGTGTATTCGTCGATATGCCCAAACGCGAGGGCGGCTCGGTAAGAGAGCATGCCTGCATGGGTCTCGTTGGCATCTACGGCAAGGATATCGAGCAGATATGCGCTTCGCTTGAAAAGGTGAACTCGACCCTTCGCGTAAAAAACGCGAACGGAGAAAATATGTTCATCGTATTCAGCGATTTTGATTCGCTCCGCGATGAATACTATTGTGGACTTGAACAATTCGGCAAATAACGGAGTAAAGCATTGCATAACACCTTGATACACGAACTTAAATCCGATGGCGGCAACCGTCTGTTTATCAAGCGCGAGGATCTCATTCCGTATTCTTTCGGAGGAAACAAAGCCAGAAAAGCCGAGCTTTTCTTCCAAGAGATCGACGGCGGCGGATATGACTGCGTTGTTACATACGGTTCAAGCCATTCAAACCACTGCAGGGTAGTGGCAAACATGGCGGCTGCTCGGCGCATTCGCTGCGTGGTCATAGGCCCCGAGGAAGTCAGCGATGAAACGTTCAACAGCCGCTTCATGAAGCTTTTCGGCGCTCAGATCATAACCGTTCCTGTCGACAAGGTTCACGATACCATCGGGGACAAGCTTGCTTCTCTTAAAAGCGATGGCTTGAACCCGTATTTCATTCCCGGCGGCGGTCACGGAAACATCGGCACCGAAGCTTATGTTCAATGCTATGACGAGATCAAAGCGTACGAATCCGAGCATGGAGTTGTGTTCGACTATGTTTTCTTTGCCTCCGGCACCGGCACGACCCATGCGGGTCTTGTTTGCGGAATGCTGATGCGGGGCGATAAAAAACATATCGTCGGCATTAGCATCGCAAGAGCAAACCCTCGCGGAAGAAATGTTGTTATCGACAGCATAAAAAGCTATCTTGACAGCAAAAACCTCTCTTTTTCGGATTCAGACCTTGAAAATTCCACCATATTCAACGACGACTATATCGGCGGCGGATACGGCAAAGACAATTCTCTTATTGACGCAGTAATCGAGCGCGTGATGAACGAACACGGCATTCCGCTCGACAGCACCTACACGGCAAAAGCCTTTTACGGCATGACGGATATGCTCGAAAAGCAGGGGATAGACGGCAAAAACATTCTGTTTATCCACACCGGCGGAACGCCGTTGTTTTTCGATGATTTTTCAAGAATGACCCTCATCTGAACAGGAAGGAACTGTATCCAATGAATATTCTGATACTCAGCGCAGGTACAAGAAACAAGATCGTGCAGTATTTCAGGCATGCTTTCAAAGGCATTGGCAAAGTTGTGGCAACCGATATGAGCGAGCTCGCGCCGGCCGTCTACGAAGCCGATGCTCATTACATAGTGCCTGCAATGATCGCGCCGAATTATCTCGACGTTATCGTTGATATCTGTAAAAAAGAGAGCATAAACGGCGTTTTGAGCCTTATCGATCCGGAGCTTAGCCTGCTTGCAAAGCATAAAGCGCGCTTTGATGAGCTCGGCGCCATGCTGATCGGAAGCAGTTATGAGCTCTGCGAGTTGACGCTCGATAAGTTTGAAATGTTCAAATGGCTGAGAGTCGGCCGCTATCTCTGCGCCGATTCATGGATGGATAAGAACGAGTTTTTCCGCGCCGTTGAAAGCGGAAAAGCGAGCTATCCCGTTTTTGTGAAACCCGCGCGCGGCAGCGCAAGTATCAGCATCTCCAAAGTTTACGATAAAGAAACCGTTGAGCTTCTTTTTGCGCACGATGAAGGCTTGATGATCCAGCAGTTTTTGAATGGTCAGGAGATCGGTGCCGACGTTTATATCGACATGATTTCCGGCGAGATCGTCTCCATATTCACAAAAAAGAAGCTCAAGATGCGCGCAGGTGAAACCGATAAAGCCGTTTCATTCAAAGATGAAAAGCTTTTCGAGCTCATCGAAAAATTCGTAAAGGAAGCCGGATTCAAAGGTCAGATCGATATCGACATCTTCGACATCGACGGAGATTACTATATTTCCGAAGTCAATCCGCGCTTCGGCGGCGGCTATCCGCATGCCTACGAAGCCGGCTGCGACCACATGCGGCTTATACTGAACAACCTTTGCGGCAGGGAAAACGCCAAGAATATCGGCGCCTATGACGAAGGCGTTTACATGATGAAGTATAACGAAGTGATGATCAAGAGGTAACGCATGAAAAAGAGTTCAAGGCAGCAGATGGACGGCGTTTTCGATTTCATCAGCCGCGTCCACATGACGAGAAAATACCGCAAGCTTGCGCGCATCAGAAACAAGCGCATGAACGGCGGTTACAGCAACAAAAGCGAGTTTAATTCAGTAGTGCGCCCTTATTGGGTCAAATACGGTAAAAAGCCATTGATGCTTTGGTATAAAAACTATGCCGCCGAAACTGAAAAATACGATCCAAGATACATACCCGACGATTTTTGGTTCAGCGATATTCTTCCGTACTATTCCAATCACCATTTCAGCGGTCTTGGCACCGACAAATGTTTGCACGGCGTGTGGTTCCCGGATGTAAAAAGGCCGCACACCGTCGCCGCAAACATTGCTGGCGTATTCTACGATGAAAATCGCGAGATAATCACAAGGGAAGAAGCCGCACGCCGCTGCGTTGAATACAAGCGTTTTCTCATAAAGCCTTCCATCGGAAGCTATGAGGGCAGGGGCATTCGCTTCTTCGATAACGAAACTATCTCCGAAGCGGGCATGCTTGGAGCATTCGATGAATTTGGCACGAATTTCATCGCTCAGGAAGCGATAATCCAGCATGCCGAGATCTCAAAGCTCAACGCCAGCTCCCTCAATACCGTGCGAATGGTGACCTTCCTCTTTGAGGGCGAGGTTTATCTGCTTTCGGCTATCCTGCGCATCGGCGCAAGCGATTCCAGGGTGGATAATGTCGGCGCAGGCGGCTATGCCTGTCCCATAGAAGAAGGAGGCAGGCTCAGCAGCCGCGCTGTCAACCGCAAATCCGAATGGTGCGAAGAGAACGATCGCGGCGTAAGATTTGATTCCGTCGTGATCCCCGGCTTTGACAAGGCGCTTGCAACCGTTAAAAGGCTTCACAAGCGCATGGCGCATTTCAAGATCATCGGTTGGGATATAGGCATAGATAACACAGCAGAACCCGTTTTGATCGAGTTCAACACGTCCCCCGGGCAGAACCAGTATTCCTGCGGTCCTACGTTCGGCGATCTCACCGAGCGCGTGCTTGAGGATGTTTATATAACCAGAAAGCTTGCCAGATAAAATTCGGCGCTTCGCTCTTAAATCGGAGAAACCAAATGAAATTCTTTATCAACGCAGATGATTTTGGAATGACAAAAACCAAGACCGAAGCGATCGACAAGGGCATTCGCAGCGGTCTTATACAGCGCGCCAGCATCGTTATGAACGGTTCCGAGACTGAAACAGCCGTCAAGCTCGCCAAGGAAGGCGGTTATGAGGACAGGCTTTGTCTGCATCTCAATATTGCCGAGTGCAAGCCGTTGACAGATGAGTTCAGAAAAACACGCCTTTGCGATAAAGACGGAAACATAATCATGATGTACTCGCGGCGCTTCCTCATGCACTGCCTCTCGCCGAAGTTCAGGAAAGCTATGGCCGCCGAATTTGAAGCGCAGATCAAAAAGTTCCGCGATTACGGCTTCAAGTCGAAACATATCGACTCGCACATCTGGTGCATGTGCTATCTGCCCACGCTCGACATTCTTCAGCCCCTGCTCAAAAAGTACGGGTTTGAAACCACGCGCACAATGTATGGTCATCGGCTCTCCGCTTGCGGCGGCTATATGTATAAATACAACCGAAAGGTATATAAGCGAATAAAGGAGATGTTTGAGCTCCCGACGCACTGGGCCGGCTGCGCTGCCGAGTTTAGCAAGGATCTGGCAGGTCATAGACTTAAACCGCACTATTGCATCGAGCTTTACGTTCACCCTGCTATGCATAACGGTGAAGTCGTTGATCTTATGTTCGATTATGACCGCGTCGAAGTGCCTCTCAGCAAGGAGATAAGCATTATCAACGAGTCTGCCGAGCACATCGATATTTTCGACTGATCGCACCTGCACCGCATGGTTTTGAAAGGTAAACTGATGAAAAAGAAGATCCTGATAATAAGCAACAGCACTGCCGGTCTTGTGAATTTCAGATCCGAGCTGATCGGCAGGCTTTGCAAGGAATATGAAGTTATCGTGCTTGCACCTTATCTGAATTGGATCGCGCCGCTCGAGGCACTCGGCTGCAAGGTCATCAACTTCAAATTCGACGGGCATGGCACGAACCCTATAAAGGAGCTTTCGCTGATCAAGCGCTTTAAGCAGCAGATCAAGAGTATTGATCCGATGATCGTGCTGACCTACACTATCAAGCCGAATGTTTATGCCGGTGCCGCTTGTGCAAGCTTGAATATCCCCTATATTGCAAACGTTACCGGTCTTGGCGATGCCATCGAGAATCCGGGCGTTGTGTCCGCCGTTGCAAAAACGCTCTATAAGCGTGGGCTGCGCAAGGCAACGAAAGTTTTTTTCCAAAACAAAACGAACTGCGAGACTTTCCTTGCAAAGGGTCTTTATAGCGGCGAGTATGACGTAATACCCGGTTCCGGCGTAAATCTTGGCAAGCATGTCTGCGAGCCTTATCCCGCTTCCGATGATCCGCTTGTTTTTTCTGTTATCGGCAGGGTCACAAAGGATAAGGGCATCGACGAAGTTCTTGCCGCTGCGGACAGACTTTCGGATAAAAATATCATAATACGGCTGATCGGCAACTGTATGCCCGAATACATCGAAAAGCTTAAAGAAGCCGAGAAGAAAGGCGTTATCAAGTTTGAAGGCCGCCAAGAGAACATTCACGATTGGTACCGCGAGACCCACGCCGTTCTGCACGCTTCATACCACGAGGGAATGTCCAACGTTTTGCTTGAAGCGGCTTCCTGCGGCAGACCCGTGCTTGCAAGCAATATTCCCGGCTGCGTGGAAGCATTTGATGAAGGCGTTTCGGGCTTTGGGTTTAAGCCCATGGACGTGGATTCGCTCGTTGATGCTGCACTCCGCTTCATTGCGCTTCCACACGAAAAGAAAGCCGAAATGGGGCTGAACGGCAGAAAAAAAGTCGAAGCCGAATTCGACAGAAACATAGTTGTTGACAGATATATGTCAGTGATCAAAAAAATCGAAGGAGAAAGCAAGAAATGAACCTTTTTGAGAAACTCGTGGCAAAAGAAGAAAAGCTCTCGCTCGTCGGTCTCGGATATGTGGGCATGCCCATCGCCGTTGCCTTTGCAAGGAAGATCGATGTTATCGGTTTTGACCTCAATGAGAAAAAGATCGAGCTCTATAAGAGCGGCATCGATCCAACCCACGAGGTGGGTGACGAGGTGATCTCCAAAACCTCCGTCGATTTTACCGCTGATGAAACTCGTCTTCGCGAAGCTAAATTCCATATCGTCGCTGTTCCAACGCCTGTAAACGATGACCACACGCCCGATCTGACCCCGGTTGAAGGCGCAAGCAGGATAATTGGACGAAATCTGACCAAGGGTTCCATCGTTGTGTTTGAATCCACAGTCTATCCCGGCGTAACCGAGGATGTTTGCGTACCCATACTCGAGAAGGAGTCAGGTCTTAAATGCGGCGTTGATTTTAAGATCGGCTATTCCCCCGAGCGCATCAACCCCGGCGACAAGGTGCATCGCCTTGAAACCATCATGAAGATCGTTTCAGGTATGGACGAGGAAACCCTTGACTGCGTTGCAAAGGTCTACGAGCTCGTTGTCGAAGCCGGCGTTCACCGCGCGGAATCCATCAAGGTTGCGGAAGCCGCAAAGGTCATCGAAAACAGCCAGCGCGATATCAATATCGCGTTTATGAACGAGCTTTCTATCATCTTCAACAAGATGGGCATAGACACAAAGGCGGTGCTTGAAGCAGCAGGCACCAAGTGGAACTTTTTAAAGTTCTCGCCCGGTCTTGTCGGCGGCCACTGCATCGGCGTTGATCCCTATTATCTCACTTATAAAGCTGAAATGCTTGGCTACCACAGCCAGATCATACTCGCCGGCCGCCGCATAAACGACGACATGGGCAAATACGTTGCTGAAAACTGCGTGAAGAGCCTTATCGCTGCCGACAAGTCCGTGCGCAGCGCAAAGGTCGCCATACTTGGCTTCACCTTCAAGGAGAACTGCCCCGATACGAGGAACACTAAGATAATCGACATCGTAAACGAGCTCAAGGAATACGGTATAAATCCCGTTATCGCCGATCCTCAGGCCGATGCCGATGAAGCAAAGCACCTCTACGGCATCGAATTTGTCGATATCTCCTCCATAAAGGATATGGATGCGGTCATACTCGCCGTTGCTCATACCGATTTTGCGGACTTCTCCATGGCAAAGATCGATTCTTTCTTCGGCGCAGGACAGAAGGTGCTTCTTGATATCAAGGGACTTTTGAACAGGCGCGAGTATGAAAAAGCCGGTTACAGCTACTGGAGGCTTTGATCCTCAATCAAGCAAGCAGAAATCAATCGAAGTATAGTTGAAATCATAAGGAGAGAATATGGGTTATCAGAATATCGTTTTTCCGGAAAACAGTCTTTTTCTCGTGACAGGCGGCGCGGGCTTCATCGGCTCAAACCTTTGTGAAGCGATCCTCGGTCTCGGTCACCGTGTGCGCTGCCTCGACGATCTTTCCACAGGCAAGCAGAAAAATGTGGATATCTTTCTCGATAATCCGAACTATGAGTTTATAAAGGGCGATATCAAGGATCTTGATACCTGCATGCGTGCTTGCGAGGGCGTGGACTACGTTCTCAACCAGGCTGCATGGGGAAGCGTTCCAAGGTCGATTGAGATGCCGCTCTTCTATTGCGCCAACAATATCCAGGGTACGCTCAACATGCTTGAAGCCGCCCGTCAAAACGGCGTAAAGAAATTCGTTTATGCTTCCAGCTCTTCCGTCTACGGCGATGAACCCAATCTGCCCAAAAAAGAGGGCAGGGAGGGCAATCTGCTCAGCCCCTACGCGGTTTCCAAGCAATCCGATGAAGAGTGGGCGAGGCAGTACACCCGCCACTACGGGCTCGACACCTACGGTCTTCGCTATTTCAATGTTTTCGGCCGCCGCCAGGATCCGAACGGCGCCTATGCTGCGGTTATACCGAAATTCATCAAGCAGCTCATAGAGGGCGATGTGCCAACCATAAACGGCGACGGCAGACAGAGCCGCGACTTCACCTATATCGAGAACGTTATCGAAGCGAATCTCAAGGCCTGTCTTGCTCCGCATGAGGCTGCCGGAGAGGCGTTCAATATCGCATACGGAGGCAGGGAGTATCTTATCGATATCTACTATGGACTTACCGAAGCGCTCGGCGTGAATGTCGAACCCAATTTCGGTCCCGACCGCGCCGGCGATATCAAACACAGCAACGCCGATATTTCAAAGGCAAGGGAGCTGCTCGGCTACGATCCCGATTGGAGCTTTGAGCGCGGTATAAAAGCTGCGATCGAATGGTATAAGGAGAATTTATAATGGATAAGCTTCAAAAGATTTACGATTCTTCTCCTATCTTCTTTCAAAACATAATGTGTACCATGTCCGGCATGCGCAAAAACAAGGCTCGCTACCGTGACAATTACCTGCGCGAAAGAGCTTTCTGCGCTGAATTCGATACATGGCCGCTTGAAAAGCAGCTTGAATACCAGCGTGAAGAACTCGTTAAATTCGTAAAATTCGCTTATAACAACAGCAAATTTTACCATGAACTGTATAATGACTGCGACATCGAGCACTTCTCCTCGGTCGAGGATCTCAAGCGTCTTCCCATTGTTGACAAGGAGATGCTTCGCGCCAATATCGAGGACGCAAGCACCGTTACCGCCGCAACCGGCGGCATGGCCTCAAACACCGGCGGCACTTCAGGTAAATCGCTCACTGTTTTTCGCACCATCGATGACGCGAACGCACGCATGGCGATGCTCGATCATTTTAAGTCGCGTTTGGGTTTTGAAAACCTGAAGATGAAAAAGGCGACCTTTAACGGAAAGCATATCATCCCTCCGAATCAGAAGAAGCATGTTTATTGGCGCTATAATGCGGTGAGCAAACAGATGATTTATTCATCCTTCTTCCTGACCGAGGACAAGATCGGCTATTATGTCGACAGTCTGAACAAGTTCAAGCCTCAGGCGATTGATGGCTTCTTTACCTCTATCTGTGACGTTGCAAGCTACGTCGAGCGCCACGGAATATCGCTAACTTTTAAGCCGATCGCGATCTTCCCAACGTCCGAAACGCTTACGGATTCAGGGCGTGAATTGATCGAGCGCGTTTTCGGCTGCAAGGTCTACGATCAATACGCCTCAAGCGAGGGTGCGCCATTCGTAACCGAATGCAAGAATCAGACCCTTCATATTGATCTTAACACGGGCGTGTTTGAGATCCTCGACAACAACGAGATACTCGTCACCGCTTTCCATACACATGGAACCCCGCTTATTCGCTACGCGATAGGCGATAAGATGATACCTGCCGACGAGGGAGCCACCTGCAGCTGCGGCCTGCACGGCACGATCATCAAGCGCATTCAGGGCAGAAGGCTTGACTTCCTTTACAGCTCTACCGGAGCAAGGATCAATGCGGGAAATGTTTCAAATCT
>JAFZJT010000031.1 GCA_017553815.1 Clostridia bacterium | reverse complement strand
TTCCGAACGCATGATCTGAGCCTGTTGGATACCGTCCGTTATCTCCTCGATCTGCTCCTCGATTATTCGCCTTTGGCGCTCAATGCTTATCGGTATCTTCTCGAACTGCGAGTGTCCGATTATAACAGCATCATAATCGCCCGTAGCTATGCGGGAGCAGAACTTCTTGCGGTTCGCGGTCTCAAAATCCTTTTTTGTGGCGACCAAAAGATTTGCCGCGGGATAGAGCTGCTGAAACTCCGCTGCCCATTGTTCGATAAGATGGTTCGGAACAACGAACAGGCTCTTGCTGCAAAGTCCGAGCCGCTTCATCTCCATAGCGGCAGCGGCCATAGTGAAGGTCTTGCCCGCGCCTACAACATGGGCAAGGAGCGTGTTGCCGCCGTACATTATTCGTGCAACCGCGTTCTGCTGATGTTCCCGCAGCTTTATTTCGGGGTTCATACCGACGAACTCGATATGGCTGCCGTCATATTCTCTTGGGCGCGTGGAGTTGAAACGCTCGTTATACAGCTCCGTCAGCCTGTCGCGCCGCTGCGGATCCTTCCACACCCAATCCTTAAAAGCATCTTTTATTGATTGCTGCTTCTGCTGCGCGAGTATCGTTTCTTTCTTATTCAGAACTCTGACCTCTCTGCCGTCCTGATCCTCTACGGTATCGAATATGCGAACATCCTTCAGGTTCAGAGTTTCCTCGATGATCTTATAGGCATTGATCCTGCTCGTGCCGTAGGTCAGCGTTGCGGCGGGGTTATTGAAATCGGCGTTCTTCTCGGAGATATTCCATTGCGCCGTTACGGGCGAATACTGAACGCGCATCCTGCGTTTGATCCAATAGTTCGGATTGAGAAGCTCATACATGAAATCCTGAACTATATCGACTGGCAGCCATGTTGCACCGAGGCGCACGTCTATCTCCGAAGCCGTGAGCTGCTGCGGTTGGACTTTTTCAAGAGCGGCGATATGCCCCGCGATATGCTCAAGCTCCCTGCCGTAGGTGTTCGATGCTTCATCCATCCTTGATAGCTGTTCAAACAGCGCCCTTGCCTTGTGAAGCTTTTGCCTCACATTACCCGAAAGGAACTCGTCCGCGGTTACAAGCGGATAGCGGTTTCGTTGGTAATCCGCGCTTAAAACATGAGCGGGATCAAAGGATGAAATATCACGAAAAACGATGCCGCCGAGTTCTTCTTCAAGCTTTTCCTCGGCCTTTCCTGTGAGCTGTGCCATATACGGAAGATCGACCTTCGCTCGCTCGTTTAATGAAACCGCAAGCGCCTCGGTAGCGCCGTCAACGTGAGTCTTTTCCTGTTTCTGCCTTATCGTGCGTTTCGAGAAAATATCTGCCTTCCGTATGAGCTCGCCGTCCTCACCGAGTATCTCAAGGGAGGAAAGCAGGCTGTAGGATGAATCGCCCGAAAAGGCGTTCTTATTGGCTCGGGATGAGATAAGCCCATACTTCTTTATGAAGCTGTCATAAAGTCTGTTGAGTGTTTTCTGCTCGTCCTGAACGACCTCATCCGACCAGCCTTCAAGCTGATATCCGATAACCTTCCTCACGGAATCCCGAAGCTCGATCATGCCCTTTATGCGGCTGAGTGCCGTTGCTGGTGCATCGACCTTCCGCATAATTGAATCCTCTCGGAAGTAAACGTCGCCTTCATAGAGAGTGAAGCTGTAGTTTCGCACCGAAGGATCGGCGGGGATGGTATCGACTTCATCCTCCTCCGGATCGAGCTCGTCCTCGGCTATGGAAATATCCGTGTGGATATTCGTGAGTGCAAAGCGAAGCTGCTCGGATAGCTCCTCGTCCTCAATGGGCGCGACTGTGGTTTCCTGCCTGCCGTACTGCGTTGATTCGGTGGTGAGCGTTCCGAGTATCATCTGCGGGTTATCGATAAAGTATTGATTTTTCGTATAGCCTTCCTCGGTTTGACCGAGATGTACCCATTCGGGTTCGATCTCTATCGGACGGTCGCGCTTTTGAAGGAAAAGGATATCCGTAACAACGCTCGTTCCCGCATTCTTCTGAAAAGCATTGTTCGGGAGCCTTATAGCGCCTATGAGCTCGGCGCGTTTTGCAATGTATTGCCTCGCCGCAGGGTTCTTTTTATCGAGTGTGCCGGAGCTTGTTACGAATGCTACAATGCCTCCGGGCCTTACCTTGTCGAGCGATTTTGCGATAAAATAGTCGTGGATTAGAAAATGCTCATTATCATACTTCTTATCCGAAACCGAATAATCTCCGAAAGGCACGTTGCCGATTGCCACGTCAAAGAAGCTGTCGGGGAGGTTCGTTTCCTCAAAGCCCTGAATGGCGATCTTCGCATTCTGATAGAGTTGGCGAGCTATCCTACCGGTTATGGGATCGAGCTCCACGCCGTAAAGCTTTGAGCTGCGCATTTCTTCAGGCAGCATTCCGAAGAAATTGCCGATTCCGCAGGATGGCTCAAGTATGTTGCCCGTTCTGAAGCCGAAACTGCCTATTGCCGCATACATGGCTTGAATAACGGTCGGGCTTGTATAGTGCGCGTTGAGCGTTGAAGCCCTTGCAGCGGTGTATTCTTCATCCGTTAGAAGCTCCTTCAGTTCCGCATACTCGCTTTTCCACTGCTCGTTGCGCTCATCGAAAGCCATAGGCAGAGCGCCCCAACCGACGTACTTTGAAAGCACCGCCTGTTCTTCGGATGTTGCAAGCCGATCTGCTTCATCGAGCTGCTTCAAAAGCTTTATCGCCTCGATATTCATTCGGAACTTGGTCTTTAAGCCGCCGTAGCCGAGTTCCATATCCGTTATCCGAAAATCGTGCTTTTCCCCCATGGGTGAATGCACGATGGGACTTGCTTCGGGCCTATTCTTTTCCCACGCAGGCGTTAGATCGCGCTCGCTTTCCTCCAGCCAGCGCAAAACGGTTTCTATTTTCTCAACTCGGTTGATGGGAACGCCGGTCGAGCCTTCAAAGGTGGTATCGCGCATGGAAACATCGTGCGAAAGCTCACCTATGCGCTCAATGACGTAGGTTCTGACATCATGCTTAACAGTATCGCCGATATTGAGTTTATCCGAATGAGGCTCTGCTGCGGATGCGTTTTCAACCTTACTTGACACATCGGCAACAGGTTCGGTTTCAATAGTATCTTTTTCTTCCGAAATTTCCGTGGGCTCATCCGCTTTCTCCGTACCGTCATCGATAAGTTCATCGTTCAGGGAGTTCTCGCGCAAACGCTGAATAAACAGCTCTCGCGGCATTTCCTCTGAGATAAGAGGATATCTGGGATTGAACAGCGAAACTTTTTCATCGTCAAAGGCGAGTATGCTGTATTCCTGTGAGCCGATATGGACTGTTGCGCCAAGCGCGAGCCTGTATTCTGCGGTCCTGCGCTTTTCGTCCATCGCCATGATAGCAGCGAAGCGCTCATCGCTCTTTCTGCGTTCCTCGATTGCTCGCGCTTCCCGTTCTCGGAGCTTTTCATCGTATTCGGGAAGGTATGCGATCTCCTTTTCGGAAAGGTAGCGTTCATTCTCTATCAAAAAGCGCAGGCGCGTATCGACCTGCGGCCATTTGAATAGGAACTCTGTTTCGCCTTTGATTTTTCCGTTTTCATTCACGCTGTAAACAGAGAATTTGAGTCCCTTTCCATCATGATTGATAAAACCGCGAGTACCGTCGATATAGGTGTGCGAATGACCGCCTATACCGTATTCCTTTTTAAGAAAGGCGACAGCATCCTCTTTTGTGGGATTCGCCTGATAAAAGCGAAAGATACGGAACTTCCCTTCGGCAAAGCCCGAACCATGTCGAATAAGCTCCGCATCGAAATCCTCCTGGGATATGGAAAAGACGGGTGGTGTTCCCGTCTTTTCATCGCTCGATTCTGTAATTAGTTTAGAACTATCTCCCTGATCACTTGCTGCTCCGCCGAGGCTCTGATCTCGTTCATCCTCTGAATCCAAAGAAACTGGTTCGATGCTTTCAGCTCCTCGTTCACTCCCTGCGCCTTCGCCGTCTGTTCTACTATCGCTTCGATCATTTCGTTCGACTGATTGTTGATCTCCCTCAGATGATCGTTCAGCTCGAGCTTCATCGTCAGAATGGAGTACAGCGCCTTGCGGTGCTCCTTGAGGTACTTGCGGCGCATCCGTCCGAACCTCCCGATATCCTCGCTGCTCTGCTCGGGGAGTAT
>JAFZJT010000324.1 GCA_017553815.1 Clostridia bacterium | reverse complement strand
TGCGCGCCGAAATCATCCCCGGTCTTCTCGCCTCAATCCGCAAGGCGGCATCGGAACGCCGCGAATACGGCAAAGGCAAGCCAACGCGAAGCATTAAAATGGTATAATATCATCGGAGGATAATCAGATGATCTACCTGACCGGCGACATACATGGTGATCCATGGGGAATAGTGAACTTTTGCAGGCGGATGGAGCCCGGGAAGGATGATATCATAGTTCTGCTCGGCGACGTCGGCGCGAATTTCTTCGGCGGGCAGAGGGACGAGGCGGTGAAGGCCATGCTCGATATATGCGGGCCGAAGCTGCTTTGCATTCACGGCAATCATGAGATGCGTCCATGGAACGTTCCCGGATATGCGCTCAAGGAATGGCATGGTGGCAAGGTGTGGGTGCAAGATGATTTCCCGAATCTGCTCTTTGCCAAGGACGGCGAGATATTCGATCTCGACGGTCAGCGTTGCATCGCCATAGGCGGCGCATACAGTGTTGATAAACCCATTAGGCTCGCCCGAGGTTACGGTTGGTGGGAGGATGAACAGCCTTCCGACGAAATAAAAGCTTATGTAGAAGAGCAGCTTCGAACAAACCCGATCGACGTCGTGCTTTCACACACATGCCCTTTCAAGTATGAACCCGTTGAGATGTTCCTCTCTGGGGTCGATCAAAACGGCGTTGATGACAGCACCGAACGTTGGCTGGACAAAATCGAGGAGACCGCCGATTACAACGCCTTGTACTGCGGACATTGGCATACCGACAAACGAATTGACAGGATGCACTTTTTGTTCCATTCGTTTGAAATAATGGACGAAACAAAGGAGTGATAAGCAGTGGATACAGAATACAGACTCATAGCGCCTGATATTGACCGTCTATTGCGGTATTTCGACCGAGGATATCTGAATCCATCTGCCCCAACGGAAAGAATCGTTTCTGCTATGGAGCCTCTATTCAGTGCACTTGCGCCGCTTGCACCAATCGATATAAACGGCGAAGTCAAAGTGCTGTGGATTGCCGTACCTCGCGGTACTATTGACGAATATGACTCCTTTGAGGATCTGAAGGGCTTTGGCGAAGTCAATACATACGAGGAATATAAGGCTTTGTGGAATGAAGACTATCCCGATCCTCTGATTTGGTACGAGCTAATCGTTTCCGAATCTTTCGACAGGGATGGTGCTCTGTTTCATCGCGGGGTATCCTTCGGGGATAAAGCCATAATCAACGCTACCTTCGATGCGGGGCTGTCCGAAAAAGGTAATTACCGTGAAGATGCTGTCGTAACCCTGATGAAGCTCCTGACCGCTGCAGCAGAGGAAGCGATACGGAAACTCAGGGAAGGCACTTACTTCACTGAACTAGATACTCTTTTGCCTTACAAATTCAAAAACTGCGTCATCAAGCGCTCCGTTCTGTGGGAGAAGGAACCCGAATGGAAGGAAGACGCCATTGACGGTCTCGACGATTCGTCGCTTCACGCGTTCAGAGAACTTATGGCATCCGGCTCTAATGACACTATGAAGATCGGCAGGCTCGATTCGATGACAGCCAATGATTTCTTCCGTGCCTGTTCAATTGGTTATATAGCTTGCGGATATAACTGCAGTGAGTTGCCGCTCGTTGATCAGTACAGCCAGTATGCCGACGGACGTGATGAAGGACTTACAGGACGCGGATATGGCTTGAATGAAG
>JAFZJT010000323.1 GCA_017553815.1 Clostridia bacterium | reverse complement strand
CCCGATACTGCGGGAACGTACAACAATATCGCCGGATTGTATCAGGCTATGGGCGAATATACGTTGGCGCTTGAGTATTATAAAAAGGCGCTTGCTATTTGGGAAAAGGAGCTAAGCAAGGAGCACCCCGATACTGCGACAACGTACAACAATATCGCCGGATTGTATCAGGCTATGGGCGAATACACCAAGACGTTGGAGTATTATAAAAAGGCGCTTGCGATACGTGAAAAGGTGCTTGGCAAGGTGCATCCCGATACTGCGGGAACGTACAACAATATCGCCTTATTGTATCGGGATATGGGCGAATATACCAAGGCGCTGGAGTATTATAAAAAGGCGCTTGCGATATTTGAAAAGGTGCTTGGCAAGGAGCATCACGATACTGCGGGAACGTACAACAATATCGCCGTATTGTATCATGATATGGGCGATCACAAACAGGCGCTGGAGTATTATAAAAAGGCGCTTGCGTTACGTGAAAAGGTGCTTGGCAAGGAGCATCCCTCTACTGCGACAACGTACAACAATATCGCCGTATTGTATCATGATATGGGCAATCATGAGCAGGCGCTGGAGTATTATAAAAAGGCGCTTGCAATACGTGAAAAGGTGCTTAGCAAGGAGCACCCCGATACTGCGACAACGTACTATAATATCGCCGTATTGTATCAGGATATGGGCGAACATGAACAGGCATTGGACTATTATAAAAAAGCGCTTGCAATACGTGAAAAGGTGCTTGGCAAGGAGCACCCCGATACTGCAACAACGTATCACAATATTGCCGCATTGCAGTTTAAGCTTGAAAACTATGACGATGCCGCGCAATACATGGCGGCTGCGCTGAAGATATATTCGCTGCGAAATATGGAAAAGGACGTTTGTGATGAGCTTGAAGGTCTGAATATTGTTTATTCAGCGAAAGGAGGGAAGCCCGAGGGCTTCCAAGCCTGGCTTGATGCGCTGCTTGCATCGCCGGAGCTTCCGTAAGGCCGCTTCCTTGGCTTTGTGAGCGGCCGGTATCCGAAATCCCATCCGGTGCAAAACAGCTGCAAAACCGAATAACGAAACGAAAAGGAGCCTGTTAAAAAAGCTCCTTTTATTCTTCGTTTGAACGGCATCATCCAATTATCATATTTAAATTATAAACCTCTTTAAAGCTTTTTTCTGTAGATAATGTTCGTTATAATGCTGACCGCCATCGTAAACAGCAGCACGCACAGCAGCGTCAGCGCCACAGTCCTATCCAGCACGCTTGAAACGACCAGCGCGATCGCGATGCAGGCGATGCAGATAACAAAACCGAGATTGCTTGATTTCAGGCGTATTGCGTTGTTCCTTTCATCGGTATAGGCGATATAAGCCTTCTTAAGCGCGGCCTCGTCCTTAAGGATGAAAACGCCGCACGCAATAAATACGATGCAGGCTGCCGGTATTCCGACCAAAAGGCCGGAGAGGAAGCCGATGCCGAGTCCGCGCTCGCTGTTTGGGATAAAACTTCGCAGCATTATGCCGAGCAGCAAGATCACACAGTTGAACACCATCAGCGCGATAATGCTGTTTTTAAGCTGTTTCCTGTATTTTTCCATGTTTCAATCCTCCTTATCGATATCCGAAAAATCAAAGACCTCCTCGATGGGCAGCTCAAAGAACCGCGCGATCTTGTAGGCAAGCGGCAGGGAAGCGACGTATTTGCCCACCTCGATCGATGTTATCGTCTGCCGCGTAACGCCGACCGCCTGCGCCAGCTCCTCTTGGGAGAGCCTGCGCTTTTTGCGCAGCTCGGGAATTCGTGTGTTCAATGGGTTCACCTCCTGATGCAAAGTGTGCTTTGTATATTAAGTATAGCAAGCTTTGCATATTTTGTCAAGCAAGCTTTGCAAATATATTTGCGCCACAGCGGAAGCGGCTTGTTTGTGAAATAGAGCGGAGTTTAATGATTTGCGCTTGACAATTAAGCAAAAAAGTAATATCATTATAATGCTAAATTATTGTTCGGAGGTAACCATGACTCTTACCAAAGGAACCAAAATAGGCGGCTTCGTTGTTGAACGAATCCGCGAATCCGAGGAGCTTGGCGGCAAGCTCGTTGAAATGAGGCACGAGGGCTGCGGCGCGGAGCTTTTATGGATGGATAATGGGGACAGCAACAAGCTCTTCTCCGTTGCCTTCAAGACCCTGCCCGAGGATCACACCGGCGTTTTCCATATCCTCGAGCATTCCGTGCTCTGCGGAACCAAGAAATACCCCGTCAAGGAATCGTTTGCGGACCTGATGAAGAGCTCTATGAGCACCTTCCTCAACGCGATGACCTTCGAGGATAAGACCATGTATCCCGTCTCCAGCCGCAACGAGCGCGATTTTCTGAACCTCACCTCGGTCTATCTCGATGCGGTGTTCGCGCCGCTGAGCGTTCAAGATGAAAACGCTTTCCGCCAGGAGGGCTGGCATCTTGAAAAGGACGAGGGCGGCGAGCCCTACTTCAACGGCGTTGTTTATAACGAGATGAAGGGCGCAATGGCGAGCCTTGACGAGATCCTCTCCATGGGCATGAACGCGCTTCTTTTCCCCGACAACTGCTACGGCTTCAATTCCGGCGGCGACCCAGAGCACATCCCGGAGCTTACCTACGGCATGTACTGCACGATGTATCATAAATACTACCATCCCTCGAATGCGAGGTTCTTCCTCGATGGCTCCGTGCCGCTTGAAAAGACTGTTGAGCTCATCGAGGAATACATCGGAAACACGGAAAAGCAGGATGCGTCGCACGATATCCCGATGCAGGAGCCGACCGTTGGCGAAGTGACACTCCATTACGAGATCGCGCCGAATGAGGATGAGGCGAATAAAACCGTTCTCAGCTTCGGCAGGATCATCGGCACCTTCGAGCAAAAGCGCCGCTCCATCATGAGCTCGGTGCTCTGCTCCTATCTTGCGGGCTCAAACGACGCGCCCTTCACCCGCGCCATACTCGATGCGGGGCTCGGAGAGGATGTTGAGCTTTACACGAGCTACGATATCCAGCAGTCGAAGCTCGTTCTGACCGTCAAAAATACCGAAAAGACAAAGCTTTCCGCTATCCGCGAAACGCTTGAAAAGATCGTTGCAGATCTTGCTAAGAACGGCCTTGATAAGGAGCTTCTGACCGCGCATCTCAACAGCTTCGCGTTCAAGCTCAAGGATATGTGGGAGCCCGCCGGTCTCGTGCGCTGCATCATGAGCTCCATGAGCTCACTCTACGGCGGCGACCCGATGCTCTATCTTGAAAACGACGCCGATATCGAGGCGGTAAGAGCTTCGATCGAAAGCGGCGAGTTCGAGGCGCTTCTTGCGGAGCTTTTCGACTTCTCGAAGATGAGCGTTCTCACCGTGCTTCCCTCAAAAACCCGCGGCGAAGAGCTTGCGAAGAAGGCGGAGGATTGGGCAAAGGAAATGTATGCTTCCTTCGATGAAAGCGATATCAAGGAGCTTGCGAGAAAGAACGAGCGCCTCCACGCTTGGCAGCAGGCGCCGGACAGCCCGGAGGATTCCGCTTCGATACCCAAGCTTCCGCTTTCCGAGGTCGACCCCGAGCCCATGCTCATTCCCACAGAAACACTCGAGGTGAGCGGCGTTAAGGTGATGCTCAATCCGATCAGAACCAACGGCATCACGCATTGCAATCTCTATTTCAATGCTTCCGATATAGCGTACTCCGATCTTCCCGCGGCGGGCTTGCTGACAAAGCTTCTTTCCAAGCTTCCAACGAAAAAGCATTCCGCGCAGGAGCTCGATAAGCTGATCAAAACCTATATCGGAAGGCTGAATTTCTCCGTTCGCACCGCGCATATCTCCAGCGAAGCCTGCACCCCTTATATCACCGCAAGCTTCTCCGCGCTCGATGAAAACGTTTCAAAGGCCGCCGAGATAGTTGCCGAGATAATGAGCGAGACCGATTTTTCGGACGCACAGCGCATTCGCGAAAACGTGCTTCAGCTCGACGAAGCCACCAAGCAGCGCGCCATGGGCGATGGCCATAATTTCGGCATCGACGCGGTATTTGCGCACTATCTCGCTTCCTCCGCCTGCAGCTCGATGGTCGGAGGCGTTGGTATGCGCATGTTCATAAAGTCGCTCGCCGCTGATTTCGATACCGCATCCGCCGACCTCTCCGATAAGCTTGCGGGTATCGCCGATCGCGTTTTCTGCCGGCAAAGGCTGACCGTGGGTCTTGCATCGCAGGGCGAGACCGATTGCGCAAGCGTTTTCGAGCTGATCAAATCGGGCAGCCCCGCTCCCGAAAGCGCAAACTATAAAACCGACCTGCCTTCGCGCCTCGGCGTTCGCATCCCCGCGCAGGTTTCCTACGCGGAGAAGGGCATCGCGGTCGATAAGCTCAAGGGCGAGATGAAGGTGGCCGCGAATATCATCCGCCTCGGCTATCTCTGGGGCAAGGTGCGCGTGCAGGGCGGCGCCTACGGCTGCGGTCTGCGCATCAATGAGAAGGGCGCGGTTTGCAACTACTCCTATCGCGATCCCGCCGCCGCAAGATCCATCGGCGTGTATGACGAGGAATCCGCGTTCATCAAGGAGTTCTGCGAGAGCGGCGAGGATATCGGTCAGTTCATCATCTCCGCAATAGGCGGTACCGAACCGCTCATGACGCCCAAGGAGCAGGCGGATATGGCGCAGAGCGATATCCTGAACGGCATCACCCATGAGGACAGGCGAAGGATACGCGCCGAGATGCTTGCCACAAACCGCGAAAGCTTGCTTGCGCTTTGCGAGATCTTCGACGATTGCGCAAAGAACGGCGCGGTATGCGTCGTCGGAAGCGACGCGGCGCTCGCTGAGATACCCGATCTGACCGTTATCGACCTGTAAAATCTTGAGCATATCAGCTAAGAATAACGAAATAAAGTCAAGGAAAAGCGCCGTGCGCAGCATGGCGCTTTCCGCGCTTATGACGGCGGCGCTCTGCATACTCGCTCCGCTCTCGATACCGATAGGCCCCGTCCCGATAACGCTTTCGGTGCTCATCGTATGCCTATTCCCGTACCTTGTGGGCGTGAGGCTCTCGGCGGTCGCGGTTTTGCTGTATCTTTTCATTGGTGCGATCGGCCTTCCCGTTTTCTCGGGCTTTGAGGGCGGGCTTCAAAAGCTCATCGGCCCGACGGGCGGCTATCTTCTCGGCTATATTCCGCTCGTTATCGTCGGCGGAGCCTTTAT
>JAFZJT010000322.1 GCA_017553815.1 Clostridia bacterium | reverse complement strand
TAGCCTGCGGGCATACTTGCGAAAAGTTAAGGCAGCTCATGCTTTCGGCAACGATCACGCTATTCGGCATATTGCGGCAAATATCCAACAGATTCATAAGAACGTGCGGAGCGTCCCCCACCTTATCGTAGAATACGTCCGAAACGCAAAGCCCGATGGAGTTCGCGTGATTTACGACACGCTTCGAGATATCAGCGACCTGCTCCCTTGAAGAGCAAACGAAATAGCCGAACACGCCGCAGCTCTTCCTTCGCTCGCAAGAATCATGCTGCAGCATGTTTCCGTTATTCTCGACTTTAGAGATCCGTTCCAAAAACAACACTTCCTATCGATCGTCATATCGCATAACGGCTTGCAGTTTCATTAAAGCGGCTGAAAAATCCGCGGATATCCTTTTTTCATCAAGCTCCGAGAGCTTTCCGTCGCGCATAAGTATCCTGCCGTTCACCATCGTGAACTCACATGCAGCACCTGTCCATATCAGCGAGCCGAGAAGCTGTTCTTTGGAAACAAAGGGTTGAGTTAAAGACGGTCTGAGCGCTATTACATCCGCGGCTGCACCCGGCTCGATAACGCCTAACTTATGACCGAATACCCTTGACGCCGCGGCGGGGTTTGCTTGGAAAAGCATTTTAACGGCGGAGATAAGAATATTTGAACTGCTCTCCGCGCCAACAGAGAACTGAAAAGCTGCAGCTCTTGCGTTTTCAAGCAAGCTGTCGGTGAGACCGTCGCTGCTCAAGAAGATTACGCCGCAAGAAGCATATTTTTCAAATTCTGCGGAATAGGAGCTGTTTAATAACGAAGCCATTATCGGGGAAATGACGGCGAAGCAATCGTTCTCTATGATAAGCTCGAGTTCTTCTTTTAGGGTGAATGGGCCGCAAAGGAAAACAGAATCGGGATTTACCGCGCCTTTATCAAATAATCTTTGAACGGGCGTTTTGCCGTGCTTGCGAAGTGAAAACAGATGCTCCTCGGGCGTTTCTCCGATATGTGCGATAAGGCGCGTTCTTGTGTGGTTTGCTTTTATGCAAGCGTCGAGCATTTCGTCTCCAAGCTCGAGCAGCGAATTGATCCCGAATGCGGGCTTAAGGGTGTCGATGGAAAGTCCGGAGCAGAACTCTATGAACTCGGAATTCTCCCTGATCGAAAGCGCGGCTTTTCTTGCTCCGAATCTTTCGCTGATGTCATACCCGATGCAGGCGCGAAGCCCGCATTCACGAATGATGGAGGCGGCCGAATACAGACTGCCGCTCGGGTCGCACGGGAGCGAGTGCATCTCAAAGACCGAAGTGACACCGTTCTTTATAGCCCTTGCGGCAAAGGCATACAGAAGCGCGGAAGCATCGGAGTGGTCAACGCCGCCTTCAAGCGCCCAAAGGCAGTTTTTGAGCGTTCTGTATCTTTCGTCGGCATGAAAGCGAGGAAGAATTCCCGCACTTAACGCGATATTCCTCGAATGAGCGTGCATATCGACAAAACCCGGCAGGATATACGCGCCCTTCACGTCGATGAATTCGGCAGTTTTGTAAGCGTCGAGCATGCTTTCGGTCGTGCCGATGTCTATAACAAGCTCGCCATCACAAACAACGGCACCGTTTTCAAAGTACGGAACCGATTCCGATAAAGTTATTAGCTTGCCGCCGCCAACAATATACATGCTTCACTTTTCAAAATCAAACTCATGCTAAGCCCTGATTAAAAGCGGACTAAATTGCCGAGGAGTTTTTCGTCATGTCGAAGTCAAACGGAGCGTGGCGATATGGAGTATCGTCGAGCGAAGAAAGGCAAAGACAGGGCGGAAAACAACCGACAAGAAGTCCGATTTAGTCAGAGTTTAGTATCAATAGTTCTTGTAATCGATTACTCCGCACAAGCGCTCAAGAGTATGGCGCACGATGGTTTCAACAAATTCGGAGGCAGTCGGCTTGCCTCTCTCCGGATCCACCGAATTACCGAACATACGGTATTGCATATAGGGACTTGATCCGCTCCACGCGCGCTCGATCGAATACCTTATCGCCTTCTCGACCGCCGAAGGGGTGGTGAAATAGCATTCCGCAGTATGCTCATAGAGCCTGCGCATATCCCTTTCGGCTCCGAAGACCCTCATGCAGATAACGGTCTCAAGGTATTTGGTGCCCTTATGAGCGCTGTTGAACCCAAGGGGCAGAAGCAGTGCATCCGTGATCCTCGAGCCAAGCTCCCAAACGGTTTTGTGATCGCTGAAGAAAGAGCTGTCATTTATCATCTGCGACAGAGTGCTGAGCCTTCGCTCGGACGAAGTTGCTGCCATCTCCGAATACTTTATAAACACCTTCTCGGCCACAGACTCGGCATCGTCATCATACGAAAAAGCACCGTCGATACTATTGTGCGTACAGATACCGTTTATGGAATCGTTTAGCTTTCCGCATAGGATGAAGTAGCGAATATCCAAGCAGAACTTACTTGATCTGAGACTTCGAACAAGACCGAGAGCATCCATGCTCCTAAGATTGAGATCAACAAGAATAACAGCGGGTATCTCGCGAAAGAGCTCCTCCCAAATCTCTTCCGCAGAGGAAACGATCGGAGCGCTGGAGAAATACTTGGTAAGAGCGCTCGAAACAAGCTGTGAAAAGCTGTTCGACTGCGCTTGGACTTGCGAAGAACCGTCCGCCTTCTTTTCACAGATTATGAGAGAACTCGGCTTCGGATCGATCAAAGATTCGGTTTTATTATCACTTTTCATTTGTTTTCTCCTTGAGCAGTATCCGATTCTATTTGGATTCTACATCATAATCATAAAAAATTCAATATTTTAATTTGATAAAAACTAACAAAAAGAGCGAAAACCGAACACTTTGCACCAACTTCAAACAGTTTGCGCGATAAAACGACATTTTCTTGCGAGAGCGAACATATCTTCTATTGGCAATGTGACGTCCAAAATAGGGCAAGAGCCGCTCAAGCATCATAGAACGTTTTATAGAAAGGTGGCAGCTATGTTTGGTTTATTATCCAGTCTGATCGGCAGCGCATTTGTATTCATCGGCGTTGTTGTAAAGAAAAACGGATTTCCACCCCCGCTCGCATCGAGCGAAGAAAAAGAATTGCTCGATAGGTTTTTAAAAGGAGATCAGGACGCGCGAAACGAACTGATCGAGCACAATCTGCGACTTGTTGCCCATATAGCCAAAAAATACACCTCTGCGGGAAGAAGCGCCGACGATCTAATTTCGATCGGCTCCATCGGTCTTATTAAAGCCGTGAATACCTTCAACGCCGAAAAATGCAGAACGCTCGCGGGGTATGCTTCAAGATGCATAGAAAATGAGATATTGATGTTTATACGAAGCGAAAAAAAGCGTATGTCGGATATTGCGCTCGAGGAACCGATCGGCACTGACAGGGACGGCAACGAAATAACGCTTTCGGACATCCTGCCCTCGGATAACGAACCGATCATCGACGGTATAATCTCGAATTCAATCGGAAGAGCGCTCAGAAATGCGGTCGATGTTTTGCTGACCAAACAGGAGCGGGAGATAATTCGACTCAGATACGGACTCGACAGCGGCATGCCGCTGACTCAACGCGAAGTCGGAAAACGCATGAACATATCCAGATCGTATGTTTCAAGGATAGAAAAGCGAGCGCTTATGAAGCTGAATGAATGCCTTGAGGGAAAGATATGATGCGGTGGAAACGAGATATTAGATTCTGCCCGTGCTTACACTCCCCAATACTCTTCATCGGTCAAAATGCGCGAGCTGGGCAGCGACCCGCCTCCACGCGGAGACTGCCCCCGAAAAAGAAGAGGTTTGTTTTCGATTATCCTGCGCGGATTGTCCTCAAAAAGAAGACTTGCATAGTTGTATGAAAACCTTTGTGCAACGTAGTCGGCGATGCCTCGCATATTCGGCACGCGGGAGGTTTGGTCATGCGCATCGCTCGCAACGAGCTGCGCCGCTCTTGAAGAAAGCAGTTCGAGCGCAATGCCGCGGCAGGTGCTGCCGAATTCACCTATTATGCTGTCGCTGTCGAGCTGAAGCGCGCAGCCGAGGTTCACAAGGTCGAAAAGATAGCGAATGCTGTCGTGCGCAAAATAATAGCGCTCGGGGTGTGCGATGATCGGACGAACTCCGCGCTGCTTGAGCGCCATGAGCACGTCCCTAAAGAACCACGGATCCTCATCGAAATCGCATTCAACGAGCATATAGTTTGACTCGGCAAGGCAGCAGATCCTTCCGTTATCGTAATCCTCGGGCGTTGAATCGCATGCAAAGACCTCCATGCCGCGATGGATGCGGAGGCGGGATGTCGCCTTTTCCCCGGAAAGCGCCTCGCGAAGCTTCGAAAAAGCGGCGTCGAATTCGGAGCCGCAGTAGTTCTCAAATCTGCCCGGAATGCAGTGCGGAGTGGCGATGATATCGGTTATTCCGCTCGAGGCGGCGATCACGCCCATCTCAAACGAAGTCAGCTCGTTGTTGGAACCGTCGTCTATTCCCCAAACTATGTGATTGTGAATATCGATCATATGTCCTCCGCTATAGGCACCGAAATATTAAGCCTTACAGTGCAGAAAGAAAGTTGATTTTATACTAAGCTCTGATTAAAAGCGGACTAAATTGCCGAGTGGTTTTTCGTCCTGTCGAAGTCGAACGGAGCGAGGCGATATGGAGTATCGTTGAGCGAAGAGAGACCAGGACGGAAAACAACCGACAAGAAGTCTGGTTTTAGTCAGAGTTTAGTATTAAAAACAAAAGCACCCGATCGGGCACTTATGGCTTTGGGCGGAAAAGGAATCATTCTTCGCGCTTCGGGTCTCATGCTCGCTAAACCCGCTTGCATTCGCCCTGCGTCGAAAAATCCGGCCGTTCAAATCACAACACTGTTGCGATTTGCACTTGCGGCTTCGATTCCCCTCTATTCCATCCCATTGGAAAACACCCTTTGGGTGCTTTCCAATGGAGCGGGTGATGGGAATCGAACCCACATTATCGGCTTGGGAAGCCGACGCTCTGCCACTGAGCTACACCCGCGCTGGATACTATCAAAGTATAACCGATATAGAGCAGCTTGTCAATATCAAAATCAAATCAAAACAGCGCACATACATTTATTCGACATTCATTTCAGCGGCCTTATGCTTTGTCCGATGCTGTATCTCATGTGCTCGGAAAGGAGTTTGAAAAGGTCGGTCTGCATGGTTTCGCTCAGCCTTATGCGGTCAAGCTCCCTGCTGTCAAGAAGGATAATGCGTCTGAGCGCCTCCATCGATTCCGCGGCATAATCGGCTTCGTTCGAGGAACACTCATCGCATAAAGAGCCTCCAAGCGAGTTTGAGAAGCGGATGCGTTTGTAGTTCAATACGCTTTTGCCGCAGTTTACGCAATATGTGATTATCGGCTCGTAGCCCTCGATCGCGATGAATTTTGCGATAAAGCCAATGAAAAGATCCCTATGCGACGCCTTTCCGTATGCAAGGAAGCTGAACGCATAATAAACCAACATAAACATTTCATCGTTTTTTGATATGTCCGCCGCTCTTTTAACGATATCCGCGATCTGAGCAGCAGCAGAGAATCGGTCGTAGTCCTCGCGAATGGGATAGAACGCTTCGATCACCGACGAAGAGGATATGTATTCGATCCCGTTTCTTTCATAAACAACGAATTCACCACAGCAGAAGCTGTCCTTGACGGCGCAGGCATTGTTCGGTTTCGCCGAGCGAACGCCGCGCGCAGTCAAAGAAACAATACCGCGCTCGCGCGTGAGCACCGTAAGTATCCTGTCGTTTTCCTTGTAGTCCGCATAGCGAAGAACTATGCCGTTCAGCTTGTCGAATGCCATAGCCTATGCACCTATATTTTGCCATTCCGCATAATGTACGGACAGCAACAAATAATTCTTCCGCAGTTTTCCATGTTTCCCCTTTTTTGCTTGATTCGATATGCGGAATCTGTTAAGAATAATACCGAAACGAAAACCGCAGGAGGCAGGTATGGAAGACTCAAAGAATAAAAATATGATCTGTCAAAAAAGCATGAATGAGCTCGAGCACTGGCGAAGGTTTGCAAAATCAGGCAGCATTGACGACTACCAGCGCTTCAGCAAAGCGCGCGCTGAATCGGCGAAACAGACGAAAACGGCCGCAGACGGCTCGGATACCTGATCAGAAATT
>JAFZJT010000321.1 GCA_017553815.1 Clostridia bacterium | reverse complement strand
CGTAATATGGCTCAGGGGCGTATTCCAGGCTATAGTGCTTGGAGCTTTTGCGGTTCTTGCCGTTTTTGAAATGAACGGCGTTTTCAAGGCGAACGGTTACAAGCCTTTCATTATTCCGCATATCATTTTGGGCGGCGGAATGTTTCTTTTGATGTATTTTACTGCGCACTCTTCAAATATGAGCGCCGCGTTCCGGCTCTTTGCCGCGTTCTTTGTTGCGTTTATACTTATCGCAGCCGAGCGCGCCATGAACTCAAAACGCACGAACGACGACCTTGTTTCTTCGCTCGTGATTCTCGTCTACCCGCTCGCGCTGATCAGCTTTCTCGGGCTCATTGGATTCGGTAAGCTCGATCACTCCCGCCTTGCGATAATCTGCATCTTCGCGGGCGTTGCAATGGCGGACAACACCGCATACATGGTCGGCTCGCTTATTGGGAAGCATAAGCTCTGCCCCGCCATCAGCCCTAAAAAGAGCGTTGAAGGTGCTGTTGCGGGTCTTATCGGCGGCGCACTCGGCGGAATCATCTGCTTCTTCATGCAGAAGCTTTGGGGCTTCGAGCTTTCGTTTTGGTACTGCGTTCTTATCTGCTTCATCGGCGGCTTGCTCGGGCAGATTGGCGACCTTTTCGCCTCCACCTTCAAGCGTTGGGCGAACATCAAGGATTTCGGAAGCATCTTCCCCGGTCACGGCGGAATAATCGACCGCCTCGACAGCGCGCTGTTCGCCGCTCCGTTTGTTTATATCGTTTTCAGACTGCTCGGCCTCATCGCAAGGTAAAAGAGGTGCCGATATGAAAAACATCGCCGTTTTCGGCTCTACCGGCTCCATTGGAACTCAGGCGCTCTCGGTCGCCGCGTTCCATAGGGATGAGTTTTCCGTCAAGGTTATCGCCGCAAACAGGAATATTGACCTCGTTGAGATGCAGATCGCCGAGTTCAGCCCCGAATATGTCGGGATCTGCGACGAAAGCTCCGCAGCTGAGCTGAAAAGACGCTGTCCGAAAGCAAAGATAGTTTCGGGCTCCGATGTGAACGAGCTTTGTGCCATATCCGATATCGATACCGTTGTAAACGGCGTTAGCGGCTTTGCAGGGCTGTTCCCGCTCCTCTCGGCGCTCAAGGCGGGAAAAACGGTCGCTCTTGCGAATAAGGAAAGCATCGTTTGCGCGCATAGGATAGTGAACAAAATGTCAAGGTTTGGCGGCAGGATACTTCCTGTGGACAGCGAGCAGAGCGCGCTCTTTCAATGCCTTGAAGCAGGCAGGCGCGAGGATGTTCAAAGCCTTATTCTGACCGCTTCGGGCGGCATGTTCCGCGAGTTTACCGTGGATCAGCTTAAATCCGTTACTCCCGAAATGGCTCTTCATCACCCCACTTGGAACATGGGCAGGAAGATAACCATCGATTCCTCCTCCCTCTTCAACAAGGGGCTTGAGCTGATGGAAGCTGGTTGGCTCTTCGATTTTCCGCCCGACGAGATACGAATATTCATCCATCCGCAATCGATAGTGCATTCGATGGTCGAATTTAAGGACGGCTCTGTGATAGCTCAGCTTGCAAAGCCCGATATGCGCCTTGCGATACAGTATGCGCTGACCTATCCTGCGCGCATCCCCTCCCCTCTTGGCGGCGTTTCCCCTGCCCTGCTTTCGGGTATCACTTTCCAAGACCCCGATTCGGAGCGTTTCCCCGCGATAAGGCTCGCTTATGAAGCCTTCCGCGAAGGAAACAGCCTTCCCGTTGCGTATAATTCCGCAAATGAGATCGCAGTTGATCGCTTTATAAACGGCGAGCTCGGCTTCACCGAGATAGCCTGTTGCGTTGAGTACGCTATGGAGCGCATCGAACGGATCACGGCGGATTCGATCGAAGCGGTGCTTGAGCTCGATAATGCGTCGAGACGGCTCGCATCGGAGTATAAGCCCACTCTTCGGGCATGATTTTTGAGGTAGTATAATATGACTGTACTTTACGTTATTCTTGCGATACTCGTGCTTGAGTTTCTCATCTTCATCCATGAGCTTGGGCATTACACAGCGGGCAAATTGCTCGACTTCCGCATACTCGGTTTCTCACTCGGCTTCGGACCCGCGCTTTTCAAGTTCAAAAAGGGCGATACCGAATACGCGCTTCGCGCCATCCCCTTCGGCGGCGCGTGCCAGTTTGACGGCGAGGACGAGGACGCGGAGAACGACCCCAGAAGGTTCAACGCGAATCCCGTTTGGAAGCGCTTTATCGTTATCCTCGCGGGTCCGTTCATGAATATCCTGACGGCGTTCATCATCGCCTTCGTGCTTCACGTTGCAACGCCCATGCCCATTCCCGCCGTTGACGCAGAGACAGGCAACAATATCGCCTACGTTTCCCAGGTCGTCGTAAGCAGCGCGGCCGACATGGCGGGCATCAAATCCGGCGATATCCTCGTTGCGATAAACGGCGAAAGACCCTCGCCCAAAGAGGGCGAGAGTATTCTGGACGCATTCGCCAATGCTATAGGCGCAGCTGGAAACAACTTCACCGTTACCGTGCTTCGTGACGGCAGCGAGCAGACGCTCGACGTTACAGGTGCATACAACGAGGGTTATAAGAAAACCGTGCTTGGCGTGAGCATGGGCACCGTTATCGAAAGATATGAGCATCTGAATGTCGGCGAAGCGTTCGTCGGCTCGGGTCAGTACCTAGTCAATATCGTCAAAGCCACCGCCGAGGGCATAGCCGGAATGTTTAAAAACGGCATCAAGCGCGGCGACGTTTCGGGCGTTGTGGGCACGGTCGGCATAATGGTCGACGTTGCTCAGGAGAGCACGGTCAACATCGTTTACGTTGCCGTCATCCTCTCGCTAAGCCTCGGACTTTTCAACCTCATCCCCTTCCCCGCTCTCGACGGCGGCAGGCTTCTCTTCCTTATCATCGAAGCGATAATAGGCCGTCCGCTCAATCGCAAGGTTGAGGCCGTCGTAAACGGTATCGGGCTTGCGCTGCTGTTCGGACTTATGATAGTCGTTACGGCGAGCGATATAATGGGGCTCTTCGGGAAATAAAGCCCGGCAAGATTTTGTAATTTCAAATTATAATATTAAAAGACGCGGAGTTTTCCGCGTCTTTACTTTACAACTGTTATCCGTTTAATTCATTCGCTTTCTGATATCAAGACACATGGCGATGGCATCGAAGTATTCATCCCCTATTTTGAAGAATGCGGGAATCTTGCCGATAATCTCAAAGCCGAAGCTTTCGTAGAGATGAATTGCGGCTTTATTTATCTCGAGCACCTGAAGGTCGATGAGCTCGATACCGCATTCTTTCGCAAAGCCTATCAATTCAAGCATCAGCTTTTTGCCGATTCCCATATTCCAATACGGCTTGCGAACGCTTATGCCAAGTTCAGCTCTGTGCGACATACGGCGCGCGTGAGCATGCAAACTTCCGTCGGCAATAAGTTCATCACAAACAAACGCGCCGAGCATTATGGAGCGTTCACTTGAATTGACGCTTTCGATGTATCCCTTCTCGTCCTCCAAGGATATTTGGAACCCTTCCTCGCCGAACGTCAGATTATTGCTCTCTCCGCCTATGTATTTGCTGTATTCTATCAAGGCTTTTGCATCGTTCTTATTAAGCTTTCTGATGATAATTTCACTCATGTAATTTACCTTCGCTTATTCAAAATATCTATTGCAAAAACGGCGCGAAGCAGAGCCTCGCGCCGCAAAGTCAAGCGTTTATCACTTGTTGGTCAGCACCGGAGTCCAGTATTCCTGAGCGTAAAGGTCGGTGAACAGGTAGGTCGCGCTCGCGGAAGTCTGCCAATCGGGCAGGTAGACGTTGCTGATCTTCATGCTCGAAGAATAGGTGAGCTGATCGCCGAACATATAGGAATCGACGTACTCGCCGTTGTAGTTGTAGTAGTCGCATACGAGGTCGATCTTATCGCCCTCGGTAAGCTCGGTGATGCCCTTCGCGATTGTCTCGGTCTCGCCATTGATGTATACGGGACGCGCACCCGCGATATAGCCGTTGGGTTGCTCGTTGGTGAAAACGAGGATGAGGTCCGCACGGTCGCCGTTGAGGAGAACGGGCACCCTGCCGGTGATGGTGTAGTTGTTGCCGTCGTAGGTCTCGTTCATCACATAGTAGGCAACGGGCTGGTTGTCGATGGCGAGCCAGGTGCCGTCGTATTCGCCGATGAGCTTGCCGTCGTTGGTGAAGTTGTAGACATTGTCCATACCGAGGTCGATATAGCCGGCGCCATCGTCATAGAACACGTTGAGCTGGAGGTTGTGAACAAGGTTCCATTGATCCTCGGAGAGCTGCATGACGGTCTTGCCGCCCTCGGTCTTCCAAGTGAGGTTGTTGGGATCGAAGTAGTGCTGGCTGATGTACTGCGCAACCTCTTCCTTATCGCCGATGCTCCTGCCGAAGAAGTCGGAGCAGCCGCCGGTCAGGGATGAGAGCAGGTCGCCTCCGCCACCGCCGCCGAGCAGACCGCCGAGCAGGTCGCCGATGCCTCCAACGGACTGGGAACTGCCGTTACCTGCGCTGGTGCCGCCAAGCAGGGAGGAAAGCGGAGAGGAAACGCTGCCTGCGGATGCGGTGGTTCCGACCGCCTGACCCGCAACGCCCATGCTCGCGAACTGCTGGATGCAGCGAGAGTAGGCGCTGTCAACGCCGATGGCGTTGTAGGTCGCGACCGCGCTGTCGACCTTCGAGGACTTCTTATAGGGGAAGAAGATCGAGAGGCCGTAGCTGTTGGTCATGTTGGACGAGGTCTTGTTGTACTTGACCGCGCCGAGGATGGCGTCTGCAAGCGCCTTGCTCTCGGTGGTGTTTAGATTGTATGCAAGGTGCACAAGGTCGACCTGATCGATCTTACTCGAAGCCGCGAACTCGCGGGCACTGCTCCTTGCGTTGGATACGGTCTGATAGTCGCTTGTGACCTGATTGGTGGTCGCAACTGCAAACTCGCTGAACTTGGGTTCAACGGTGTTCACAAGCTCCGCAAGATCCACAACGGAGAGCGTGGTGGACTGACCCGCACACTTGCGGCCGCACTCGGCGACGAACTCGTCGACTATCATCTTGCCGAGCTCAACGGTGGGCATCGAGGTGTTGTTGCCAAGCGCGGTGAGCCAGTTGGTGTAGTACCAGCCGACGCCGGGCTCGGTCTCCTCGGATGCGATCATGTAGTCCGCATAGGGCTCGAGCATGAGGCCGCTCTCAAGGGTCGCCATGAGGCAGGCGTCGAAGCCGATGAAGTCGAAGGTGGTCTGCGAATTCTTTATAGCATCGTTGATGCCCTTGAGGGACATGGAGCCGGAGTTAGCGTTCTTTTCGTCGTAGCCGTAGCCGCTGACGGAGCCGCAGCCGTGGTCCCAAAGGATGAGCTGAT
>JAFZJT010000320.1 GCA_017553815.1 Clostridia bacterium | reverse complement strand
CGGGCTCGGCGCGGCGGGCGGCGTTATGAAGCTGCTTGAGGAGCGCGGCTTCGGCTACGACGTTGGCGTTACGAGGGTCCCGCTCGTGGTCCAATCCGATATCTTCGACCTCACCGTGGGCGACGCGTTCACCCGCCCGGACGAGAATATGGGCTATGAGGCGGCGAAAATCGCGCTCGACGCGCCGAATTACAAGGACGGCAATTTCGGCGCGGGATGCGGCGCGAGCGTCGGCAAGCTTCTCGGCATGGACTACTGCATGAAAACGGGCATCGGTAGCTTCGCGGTTCGGATAGGTGAATTGAAGCTGGGCGCGGTCGTCGTGCTGAACGCGCTCGGCGACGTGTTCGATCATAAAACGGGCGAGCAGATCGCGGGGCTTCTTACCGAGGATAGAACCGCGCTTCGCAGTACCATTGAGCAGATGCAGAGGAACACCGCCGCGAAGGACAATAAATTTGCGGACAACACCACGCTCGCCGTCGTTTTTACCAATGCGTACTTTGAAAAAACGCGCCTTTGCAAGATAGCGGGCATGGCGCACGACGGCTTTGCGCGCTCGATTCGCCCCGTGCATACGAGCGCGGACGGCGACAGCATCTACGCCGTTTCCATTGGCGAGGTGTGTGCCGATACAGACCTCGTCGGCTCGCTCGCCGCGGAGGCTCCTGCGAAAAATGCTTCGATTGACTTTGCTCTCTCCGTTTATCAGCGCGCCTTTATTCGCTTCGCTTCCCGCGGGGGTGGAGTCGGTTTTCCAATTCAGCGGGTTTATCGAAACGCCCTTTTTGCCCTCGGGCACGAACAGGGACGATCTAACGCTTCCGTCCTCGCAATCGAAGCATATCACGGTGCCGTTTTCGCCCTCGCCCTTGGCGGGCACTATCTGCGGATACGCGCGGATATCGTCCTCAATCAGAACGTTTCCGAGCGCATACACGGTCACGAGCCTATCTTGAAGCGCCTTCGCCTCCGCGCCCTCGCCGTAGAATTCCTTTAGGATCTCAACGCACATCTGCGCGCCCTGCGAGAAGCCCGCAATCACAATGGGGCGTCCGTTGTTCTCGTGGTCGAGATACCATCTGAACGAAGCCGCGATGTCGAGATACGCGTTCTTCCTCGCCTGCTCATACTCGGCCTCCTCAAGTAAACAGCCGTTCAGCGAAACCTAGCGGTAATAGGGCGAATAGAGCCTGCACGCGCCGTCGTATATGCCCCTCTGCGCGTCGAGCGTCGCTATAAATCTGCTCTTGAGCTTATCATTTAAATCGAGCGAATTGGCATAGCTTCTCGTGTCCACAAGCGGGGCGATAAGGAACACGTCCGCACTTTTTTCCTCGCCGCCCTCGGCAAAATAGGCCCAGTTTGACCTGTCCGAATAGTCGAGCGCGGTTTCGAGCACCTCGACCTTCTCCTCCCCGCCCTCGGCAAATGCCGCGCCGGAAAGCGCTAACAGAAGCGCGAGCAAGACGGAAAGCGCCGTAAAAAGTCTTTTTCTGTTTATCATTTTTCCTTCCTCCAATGTATGCTTAACGGCATATTTGCCGCTTTTTCACCGATTTTTGCCTTTATGCGCCGAAGTGCAGCAGCACATGGCTTTATAAAAGGCGGTTCTTATTCTTCTCGTGACCTGCAGCGGCTCGTTTTTCGAGCTTCTTCTCTGCGTACTTTCTAATATCATCATTTGCATCATACAAGCATTCGCGGAGCAGCTCATCCATCAGCAATCTTCTTCTGCCAAGCTCGCGCACGATATTTTCGCGGCAACAGGAGCAACGGTTGTTATCATAGAACCAAAGCAGTATCCAAGCGGGTATTTTGAACCCCGCGTCGCGCTGATTATTCAAGGTAAGAACGATGCTGTGGATAATATCGTCCCGCGCCTTATCACATAGAACCCTTTCCAGCATTTTTCCAAGCAGCGGCTCATCACTATCCTCATAATTCATGATGAGCAAGGGAATGAGCTTATCCGCCTCCGCTTCAAGCTCGCTCAACGCGAACTCCCTTACCTTCGGGCTTCGGATGAGGCCGAGCGCATCCCACGCGGCGTCCCTCAACGCTTCATGCGCCGACGATGCATCGTTTATTATCGGATCCGGCTCGAATGGGAACGGTCGCCAAATGAATGCCCGAAGAAGCTCGGCTCGCTTTTCCAAATCGGTTTCGTTTAAGTAGTTTTCGGCGCGAAGGCGAAAGACTTCAGCATCGGCTTTTTTTGAAAAAAGATATGCGGAGCGCGGCTTGCTCTGCCCGTTCCGCGCGGAACTCGCCTCATATAAAGCCTCTCTTTCCTTTTTCATCCTTTCCAATTCCGCAAAGAAATGAGCGATATACTCATCCTGTTTTGCATATCCGCGCAGGACGGCGGCGCGCCGGCTGTCCGCAAGGTGCCAATGGAGCTGCTCAAAATCCAGCGCATCATAGATTGGATTTTCGAGTATCAGCCGCCCAATATCGGAAAGTATGCGAAGCGTATCGTCCTCATTGCGGCAAAGATCGATCGCCAAGGATAAAAAATCATCCAGCTGATAAAAATAATAGTAGTTTTGTCTGCGTTTCCTCGCACGAAGCAGCGAATATATTTGCGCATAATCATCCCAAATCGCCTTTTCGGCAATCCCATCGCCGCAGTCCGCCATGTAAAGAAGAAGCTCGTCGATTTGACTCCGAAGCCCGCCCCACGTATTTTTGCGACCGAGCGAAGCTATCAAGGCATCCCTGAAAGGCGCGGTATCAGGATAGCAGGAAACAAGCTCATGCAAAAACCATGCTCTTGAGCCCTCGCATTGAGCGTCGTATGCAAGCTGATGGGTACAGCCCCACAGCACCTCGGCGCGGTATCTTTCGGGCTCGTTTCGGCAGGCAAGCACGCACCGTCCAAGCCCGCACAGCATAGCGTGTTTGAATTCTTTTTTGTTCATAGCCCTCTCATTCATCGGATTTTCTTATAACGTATTCAAACGTTTCGATATTCCTAACGCCCATTTTTTCAAGCGCTCTCCGCGTTTTTTCCATGTCCGCCTCATCGTTGAAGCTTGGTATCAGCGGAACGCGCACCGTGAGCTTCTCCGCGCCGACCGCCCCAATGAGGTACTCAAGATTTTCGAGCGTTTCGCCGATCTCCCTGCCCGTGTAGGCAAGGTAGATTTCCGGGTCGAGCGACTTTATATCGATGATGAACGCATCAAACACTTTTGCCGCGCGAACCGCGCTCTCCCTCGGCACGTTCAGGCAGGTTTCGGCGGTCAGCCTCCAATTCTGGCAGAGCGGGCGCAGCGCCTCGTAAAAATCCATATGAAGCAGCGCCTCGCCGCCGCCAAAGGTCAGCCCGCCGCCGGTCGCGCGAAAATACAGGTCGTCGATGCGCATCTTTTCGATAAGCGCCTCGGCTGTCACGGGCTTTGGCTCCCTCGTTAGAAGCACGCGGTTTATACAGTAGGCGCACGAAAGCGGACAGCCCGCGCCCGCGATAAGCGTCGTTACGCCCTTGCCGTCCATAAAAAGCCTATGCCGCGCAAAGGCAAGCAGGGGGTAGGTCGGCTCCCCGCGCGTTTTTTGCCACTTGCGAAAGAAACGCTCTTTTTCCATTCTTCGCCTTAGTTTTTGCGGAAAATCGAGCGCAGTTTTTCAAGCAGGCTCTTTTTCTTCGGCGTGGGAATACAGCCTTCCATATTGTCGTGCCGCTCAACGTCGCCCGCAAGCTCCTCCCTTGGCGGGACGACCTTGCCCATCGGCATATCCTCCCAGCCATCCTCGCCACCGTTTTCTGGCGGCCAAGCGGGCTCTCCCTCGAGCATTTCGTGGATATCCTCGGGAGGGCGTTTCATGCGAAGGCGCTCATCGGGCGGCGGCAGTACCATACCGCGCAGGGGCATATCGCGAAACGGCGGCTTTTTGCCCCCTTCGCCTTTGGGCTCGAAGTATTCGTCCTCATCGGAAAGAATCATCTTTCCGCATACAGAAGCATCCCTTCTTCCCGTGCGGCGCAGAGCATCCGCTCCGTTTATCGCTTTTTCGCGCTCCTTCGGCGGCTCAATATCGGCCGACCTATCCACACTCTCGCCGCGCGCTTCCTTTTCATCGAGCGCGCGCTCAAGCTCACGAAGCTCCGCCTCGCATTTCGGGCAGGTGCCGCTGCAATCGCCCTCGTATGTACATTCCTCAACTTCAAGCTGGATGCCGTTCTTTTCGGCAATGGTTTTCCTTATTTGCTTTAAGGTTTTGCAGGTATCCTTTCCTCTCATTCCGTTCTCCTTTTTCGCCGCAGACACATTGAAAAGCCCTTTGCGGCGCGGTTTTATATGCATATTATAGCCTGAAATATATCTTTTTTCAAGCCGCTTTTCCACAAAGTTTCCGCATCCTTCCAAGTTATCCGCACCGCAAATCCCCTGCGCTTTTTCCCGTTTTGTTGAATAAAGCAAGCTCTTACAAGCAAGCGTGAAGCTTTGCCCCAAATGCCGTGCGGCGCGTTAAAATGCAGTATTGTACGCCATGCCTTTGGTGAATATCCTCGTTTTTCTGCGCTCGTATACCGAACGCGGATGCACAATGCTTCACAAAAACATGGCGCAAAACAAATATCGTCAAAAGATGCCGCCGCGTTCAACAGCTTCCGACAAAACGAGCACTTCTTCGCTGTGGAAATGCGAAATTTGCGCTGTTACAATTATTTCAACCGAATACGGGGAAACACCAAGGAGGATGAAAGTTTATGGCAGAATACCGAGTTTTAATAGCGGACGGCAACGCGCAGTTTCGGCATCAAACCGCGGAATTTTTCCGCACGGATAAGGAGCTTATAAGGGTCGAGGAGGCGTCGGACGGGCAGATCGCCCTTTCAAAACTGCGCGACGAGCGCTTCGACGTTCTCATAACAGAGCTTGTTATGCCTAAGCTGGACGGGCTGGACCTTCTCGACCAGCTCAGAAGCGAGCCCGCATGCCGCCCCGGCACGATCATCATGGTTTCCTATATGCGAAACGACAGCCTGCTGCAGCGCTCGTTTTCCAAGGGCGCGAGCTACGTCATGCTCAAGCCCGTTGAGCCCGAGTTCCTGCACCGCAGGATGAAGGATCTTCTCGAATCGGGAGGCGGCGAAGCGGCGGAACGTGAGCTTTCCTTCGCCGCGCCAACGCAGAAAAAGAGCCTTGATGAGAAGATAACCTCGATCTTTTTGACGGTCGGCATACCCGCGCACATAAAGGGCTATCATTTCCTGCGCGAAGCGATACGCATGGTGTACTACAACCCCGAGCTGATCAGCCGCATCACAAAGGAGCTCTACCCGGGCATCGCAAAGCGGTTCAACACCACGCCAAGCAAGGTGGAGCGCGCGATACGGCACGCCATCGAGGTCAGCTGGATGCGCGGCAAGATAGAGAATATGAACAAGCTCTTCGGCTTCAACGTTTACGGCAAGAACGACAAGCCCACCAACGGCGAATTCATCGCGCTCGTTGCGGACAAGCTGATAATCGAGGACGGGCGCGGCGGAGAGATGCCTAAGGCGGCGGTGAAATAGGGATGAAGTCGCCTGCGGCTAATGAAGAAATTGAGGTGGAAATCCCAAGGGGATTTCAAATGATGCTTGCCTTCGGCAAATGATGTGCGCCTTTGGCGCATGATGTGTGCTTTCAGCACATGATGTGTTCCTGCGGAACATTGCGGTGAAAATTCCTGCGGAATTTCTAAAGATTTTAAAGGAGTGCATGAAATAATGAAGAAACGCCGCAAGGCGATTTCATCCGTTTATCGGATTTCACTCGTCGGTAAGCGAATTTCACTCAATGTACGCCCTCACGGCGAGCGGAAAACTGCGAAGTCAGTCGCAGCATTTTTCCCAAAACGCCTCCACGGCGAGTGGCGGCGAGCGGCCAATCGCGGGCAAAGCGAACCCCCACGCAAGCCCGCTCGGCATAGGGCGCACCGATCTCCCCCTTCACGGTGCGCCCGGTTTTTAAAGGAATACCTTGTAAGCCAAGAATATAGCGGTCAATTTATACGATTTATTGTTATATTTCAAAAGCGTAGCAAAATGATGCTTGTGAAAAGCTTTATCTGCTCACCACGCATAATGCAATCTGCTTTATATGTGCATTGCTGATTCTCCGTTGTTATGCTTCATGTAATATCGCTTATAAGATTGCTGTTGTAGTCCGGTACAATAAATAATCCGGTATTAAGCGCATAAACAAAACCACTTTTATTATCTTGGCTAAATTGTATTTGCTTCAAAAGTATCTGCATAGATTCAAGCTCATTATAAGTGTTTACTGTCTGCGAAATCGATACATCGGGGTTGCCAAACTGTATCATCGATGCTTTACAGATATTATTATATATAAGCCTTAGTATTACCCATCTCAATTTTTCACGATACGAGCCCCACCCTTTGCACTGTCTATTTAATTCTGCTGCAATCTGACAGCATACTTGTCGGTTCCCGGCATAGCCGCATTCCTCAAAGATGCACTTTATCGTCATCTCATCTGCATTTTTGTTTTCAAGGATTTTGTTCAAGCATTCATCCGATGCATTTCCCAAAGAATGACTTTTTAGTTCATTTTCAAGATAGTTTTTGAACGAAAAAAGCTTCTTTAGTTCCGGATACCGAATGCTATTCTTATATATTTTGCCAATGCAACCGCTTACCGAAGCCTTTCTTTCCATGTATACTTTGTCAAATGGATGAAGCTTGTCCTTTTCTGCGTTGATATCCGCATCCATATATGACTCCAACATTGGATAATTCAAAAACAGTCTTCCATTATCGCTCGCATCATTGAAGACCTCATTCATATGCCTTATGCTTTCTTCATCATAAAACGGATCCTGTCTTTCAAAATCAAATATTAAGAATATGTTCTTAAAATCAGCTTTATAAAGCTTCGGCTCAATTCCTTCATGCACTGAATAAACGAAAGGAATGTCGATATCATCATCGTACCATCTATCGCCATATTCATCTTTGATATTATTTATCAAATTGTATATATTGGTTCCATACACAACAATATCCTCCGGATCGATATCGAGTTCCGGAAAGCTGTATAGAACGCTCTTGAAGAAAGTGTCTTTTTCGAGCCTCCCCTCAACCACGAGCATTGTTCTGCCCCTTTTTCTTTCGTAAATCAACGCATCATTCATAGTCGGCAAACTCACCACTTATATACATTTTTTCAAGATTGTGGCCTTCCCTTAATTCCCTTTTTGTTGCTTTCATCAACGGAGTAATCCTTCCATCGCGAGAAAGTATAAACAGGCAATCGGGACGCATCAACCGAGTTGACATGAGGTTAGTATCATGAGTTGTAAGCACAATCTGCGTACGAGGCATCTCACTCTTGAGATATCGTATTATGCGCTCTGACAACTCATAGTGAAAGAACGCATCAAACTCATCCAACATAAGTAAACTCGGCTCTCCCCTATTTCGTGCATAATCAATTATAGAATAGATTCTTGCAAGCGTACGTGTTCCGCTTGATGCTGTTTGTTCAAATGGAATCTTCCTCTTCTCATGAATTACATAAAGCTCAGATCCGCCATCCGGAAGTTGCTCAAGTTGGAGCTTGCAGTTAATGCCCATCTCGTTTAAAAATTTCTCAAAGCCTCTCACTTCAGATTCACTATTAAACCCTCGTCTTATCGACAACGCCCCAACGAACACTGGGGCACTTAAAACTGATATTCTTTGAATATAGTATCTCAGAGCTTTCATAGCGCTGCCCTCAGAATATGCTCCGTTAGCAAACAACCACATCAAAAAAGAAGGAACCGCCGAGATCTCATCTACAACTCGCGTTTTCAGTTCTTCCAGATAAATGGCTAAATTCATATGTTCAGCCTCAATTAACTCAAGGTTCAGCTTATCAAACTCCGCCTTTTCATGATTGAGTTCAAAAACGCACTCCCCATTGATCTCAAGCTTCTCATGAACGAATGTACTTGGAGATGTTTTTTTGTAGCAATAAGTAACCCTATCCGTTCCGAATTTGAACTCATAGGAGAAAGAAGCTCTTCCCCTGTCGGAATCTGCATTTAAAAAGGATACTGCATCAAAACGCTGCATAATTGGTCTTCCATAACGTATATCCGAAATAGCCCTGCACAGATTTGTTTTTCCGGTTGCATTACGACCACAAATAATAATCTTGCCAAGCACTTCGCCGATAATGCAGTCCTCGTTGAACTTGTAACCGGCAGCATCCGAAAAGTCAAGCACCAGTCGATCCTTGAAGTTCTTGTAATTCTCCACTTCAAATCTTGTAAGCATTGCAATACCTCCTTAAGCTTTTATTTGCTCATATTATAATTATACACCCCTCTTTCTAAAATATCAATAACTCTCCGTAAAAAAATTACGGCAGTCTTGTTGCTTTGTTTTATTCAACTCTTTCTCTCCTCCATAGCTGCTTTTCTTTCACCCCGCTTTTCTTCCTCAAACTACCGATTTTGCGAACTATTTCACCACTTGAAGCCCAAAATGCGCCAAAAGTCAACCCCTAAGCTCCACTTTGGGTGCAAATATATTGTTTTTTCATCATTTTTCTACAAAACTTATCAACATCCAAAAACGCATTTATCGCTTAAAAAAGTGGATAACCTTGTGGAATGTGTGGATAACTTTTTCCTCGGCATGTGGAAAACTTTATTGAAATTGTGGATAACTCGCCCTCAGAGCCCGTGAAAATTCAAAAACGGGGTGTTAATGCTCTGTAATTTTATTCTCCTATTGCGCATACCCTTTAGCGATATTCCGCCGTGCCATTGAGCGCTTTAACCCCTCTCGGCGCGGCAGCCGAACGAAAAAAGGGCAAGGAGAGAGTAAGGAGATTATGGAACTTATTTGGAACGAAATAAATGCGGTTCGTCTTGCTTCAAGGGGAACCGAGCAGACCGAGCTTGAGGGCACGCTTCCTCCGCCGCAGGGCAGGAGCGTTGCCGAGATCCTCGACTACACCGCCGAGGTCGGCGTCGATTCCTGCCGCACCGAGGACGGGCGGCTCACCGCCACCGGGCGCATCACTGCAAAGCTCATCGCCTCGGACGAGAGCGGCGAGCGCTATGCCTTCACCTCGGGCTCAACCTTTTCGCACACCGTGAGCGACCCCGCCATCGAAGCGGGCATGAGCGCTCAGGTCCTGCCGCGGCTCGCGCAGCTCTCGGTGCGAAGAGCCACCGACGGGCGGATCATGCTTTCCGCCGCCGTGGATATGGACTATTCCGTCACCACCACCGCGCCGCTTCGGGTGCTTTCGGGCGTTGCCGGCGTTTCGGATATGGAGATAAAGACCGAAACGCTCGAGCATTCGCGCAGGGTGGAGCTCGGCTCAAGCATGCTGCATCTTTCGGAGGAGCTTTCCGAGAGCGGCGCCGAATCGGTGCTTTCGCACAGCATCGCT
The DNA here is from genome assembly GCA_017553815.1 of Clostridia bacterium. The sequence continues at coordinate 6,203 of JAFZJT010000320.1, read as the reverse complement.
TTGAGCGTTCGCGACACGGCGTTTGAAAACGGCGGCGTCACCGTTGGCGGCATCGCGGAGATAGCTATTATCGCAAAATCCGCGGAGGGCGAGCCGGTGCAGATAACGCGCAGCCTTCCCTTCCGCGAGAACGTTGCGACCGACGGCTCGGCGGATGAGGTCTTCGCCGTTGCCGAGCTTCGTTCATCGGACGCCCGTGCGCTCGGCACCGAGTTTTCGCTGATATCGGTGGACGCGGATATCGAGCTGCGCGTCTTCGCACTTCGCAGGGGCAGGCTCACCCTGCCGCTCGACGCCTTCTCGCCGAGCATAAATTTTTCCTGCATAAAGAGCAAAACGGAGTTGATCTCCTGCCTCGGCGGCGCGGACTCGGCGCATACCCTTCGCGAGAATCTGAGCGTACCCGAGGGGCTTTCGGATATCTTCAGCACGGTTTCGGTGCACGCGCTCCCCATTCTCACCTCAAAGAGCCTTCGCGGCGGCGAGGCGAGCATCGAAGGGCTTTTGATGACGCGCCTAATTTATCGCGCGGCAAGCGGCAGGCTCTACGCCTTCAATGAGGACGTTCCCTTCTCGCTCCGCACCGGAGCTCCGGAAGGTGCAACGGACGCGGATATCCGCCTCGGCTGCACCGCGACCGTTACGGGCGGCAGCGCGAGAAGCGCGCAGATAACCTATAATATCGGCGTGAGCGCTGAGTTTTTCCGCACGGCGGAAGCCGAGACCGTGGTCGGGCTTGCGGAGAATGCTGCGGACAGCTCGATCGAAGCGCTCCCCACGGGGCTCATCATCCATACCGCCGATGAGGGCGACGGCGTTTTCGATATCGCAAGGCGCTTTCGCATCCCCTCTTCGCGCATACTCGAGTTGAACCCGCAGCTCAAGGACGGACTGCGCGGCGGGGATAAGGTGCTTTTGATCGTTTAAACCCAAATAATACCCGATAAGCCCGGGGCGCGGATAAGCCCCGGGCTTTTCCGTTTGCGCCCGCTGCATTTAAGCCGATTTGCGAAAAAATCGAAAAAAATATAAAAATCATTGTTTGCCCCCTTGACAAAGCCCCTGCCGTGTGGTAATATATGCTCCCTGACGGGCGGCAAGAGCTGTTTTGCGGCAAGAACGCCCATGATCATGGTTTAAAAATCACCATAAAGGAATCACGGACTTAAAGAAAAAATTTGAAGCCGATCTTAGATCGATCGTGAAGCAAGCATAGAGAACCGAACGAAGAACATCGAACACCGTTAAGAGCATTGAACATAGAGTAGAATTGACAGTTGCCTATTGAGCCCTGACACACAGAACAATTCAATAATTCAAGCGAAGATATAACGGCAGAGGCTTATTTCGCTTTTGCCGAAAACGCCGTTGACCCGCGCCCTCGGGTGTCGGGAGGTATCCCCTTCGCTTTTCCGCCGCACTTTGACAACCGAATAAAGATCCGTTTCGCCCCTCCCATCGGCGCCCCGGGGAAGCACTGCCATGACCCGCGAAACTGCGGCGAGCGTGCCAAGGGTTTAGGGATGCGCGAAATACAAAAAAACACAAATCATAAAAAGAAAGTGAGGAATCATTATGAAAAAAACCGAAAATTACACGAACGGAAGAGGAATTTCCAACGTCTTTTTATGTAACATGCGCCCCTATTCGCCGCTCGAAGGGCGCGAGCGCTGCGAGGAGCTGGGTGCAAAGCTTATCGGCACTGCGGCGAGCATGCCCGAAACCGGGTTCGTCGGCCTGCGCTTTGATTACGGCGCACAGGACGGAACGACGCTCCATGTCTTCGCCTCCGAAAACTCAGGGCTGCTTGATGAGGATTTCGCATGGCTCTTTGAGGGCTGTGCCGAGATAAAGGCGGCCGAAACGCTTGGGCGTTCCGCGGAAGAGCTGTTCGCGGGGCTCCCCGAGCTGTACATGCTCCTTCCCTCGCAGGAGTACGACGGCAGAAACCCCTTTAAATCCGGCGAGAATCTGCGCTTCTTCGGTCTCGACGACGCGCTCAGGGAGGCGGGCGCGATACTCAGCCTGAGCTTCTATGCAAGCGTCGGCGCATCCGTCATCATCGCGCTCAAGTCCGAGATGCGCGTTAAGCTCAAAGCCACCCTCGCCCTCGCGCTGCCCGGCGTTCGGGCGGTCAAGCTCGGCGCCTTGGAAGCCAACGCGGGCGTCTGCGGGGAGCTTTCCGCCGAAAGCGCCGCGGGCTGTTTCTGCGGGCTCTCCCTCATGCGGATGGCGGAGCTTCGACGCAGGGATTTGGAAGAGCAGGAGAAGCGTCTCGGCCTGCCGGGAAAGAACGCGCCTTCCCGCGACTTGGACGAATTCAAAGATTTTGACGACCTCGACGGCTTCTATCCCGACTCCGAGGTGGACGAGCCCTCCACCCCGCTTGAAAAGCTCGGGCTCGGCATTCGCAGCTTCAACGCTCTCACGCGCGCGGGCTACCACAGCATCGAATCGCTGCGCAGGGCGGATACGAAAACGCTTTGCATGGTTCGCAACCTCGGCAGAAAGTGTCTTGACGAGGTGCTCGAGAAGCTCGAGGCATGGGATGCGAAGGAGAAGCTCAAGACCGACCTTGCGAAGCCCTCGCACACGCTCGCGGAGCTCATCGGCCTTGACGAAGTGAAGCTGCAGGTTCGCAGGATAGAGGCCTATGCGCGGATGAAGCGCGATATGGAGAAAAAGGGCATGGACAGCGCCTCGCTCGTTCTAAACATGCAGTTCATCGGCAATCCCGGCACCGCCAAAACCACCGTTGCGCGGATAATCGCGGGCATCTTCCACGAAGCGGGGCTGCTCAAGAGCCCAGTTCCCGTCGAGGTCGGGCGCTCAAGGCTCGTTGGACAGTACCTCGGCGAGACCGCCCGCAACGTCAGCGCGGTTTTTGAGGAGGCTGACGGCAGGCTGCTCTTCATCGACGAAGCGTATTCGCTCGTGGACGACCGCCGCGGCCTCTACGGCGACGAGGCGATAAATACCATCGTGCAGGAGATGGAGAACCGCCGCGACAGAACCGTTGTCATCTTCGCGGGATACCCCGCCGAGATGGAGGGCTTCATCGAGAAAAACCCCGGCCTGCGCTCGAGGGTGCCATTCACCGTAAACTTCAAGGACTACTCCTCCGAGGAGCTTGAGTCCATCTGCGAGCTTGAGGCGAAGAGGCGCGGCTTCAGCATTGCCGAGAGCGCGAAAGAAACGCTGCTCTCCATCTGCGCCCGTGCGGTCGGCGACGCCGCTGCGGGCAACGGCAGGTTCTGCCGCCACATCGTTGAATGCGCCCTGCTGCGCTACGCCGAGAGCCGCTACGGCGAGAAACCTGCGGAGAATGTGGACGGGGCGGAGGAAGGCGAAACCGCCGCCGAGTTCGTTCTTGAAGCGGAGCATTTCGAGCTGCCCGAGCTGCTGCTCGGAGCCGGGAAGAACGAAAAGAGCCCCATCGGCTTCGCATCGTAAAAGGACGAGCACCGGCCGCGAAAAAGCCCCCTTTTGCCGCAAGGCGGAAGGGGGCTTTTGTTACAACGAAGAGTGAATGGTGAGTAGTTAAAAATTGCGGTTGAAACGCCGGGAGCGTTTCGCATTTAATTCGCCTGCCGCGAGTGAGATCCGTTTCGCAGATGAAAACCGCTTCGAGGGTGAGATCGCCAAACGGCGGCTGCACTCCCGATAATGCATCATCCCGCTCAACTCCGCCTGTCCCGCTCAAAGCCGAGATACCTCGTGCCCTGGAAGGTGAGCATACCCACGTCGCCCTCGGCGAGCAGGCCGTATTCGCGCCCGCCCATCTGCAATTCCATCCTATCGCCGCTCTCCACCTCGAAGGTAACGAAATAGGTGGTGTGATGGGTGCCGTGCATCATGCTGTCCGAGCTGTGCCTGTGCGAGGAAACGTTCGTGCGCCTTGATACCACCGAAGCGGGCACCGTCAGGCGCGGGGAATGATTGTTTTTATTCCATTGGATTATCGCCTTTATCCCCGCAAAGAACATTATGCCGATAACGGCAAAGAAGATGATGAAAAAGATTATCATAAAGATTTTCTGGGTCCCGTCAATGGAACCGAAGCCGCCAAAGCCCATATTTGCCTCCGTAAAGCATTAGTTCAATTCGCGTTCGGCGCGGTAGTTCTCGCCGTCCACTAAACAAATTGTAGCATAAATAACATCGCCCGTCAATAAAAAACGGGCGATGTTTCCGAAATGTCATGGGTTGGACATAATGCGGAGAAGATTGAAGGCAAATCGCTTCGATTCATTACTCGGAAGCCGTGTTTTGCTGCGCAAGCTGCTTATTCAGTTTGTTTACGCCGACAAGTTTGAGAATTGCGCCAACAAGTAGTGCTATGCTTGCTATAAACATGAGAGCAATCCATACAATATCAATTTTAACAAACTCTCCGATGATATTGGAAGGGGCTGATATGCAGACTATAAGCATTCCAAGCGAAAAGTATAAACTCAAGGACGCTAAAACGATTCCAGTGATTGCAACAGCCTTTTTGTTTTTGAATGCAAATAGAAGCACAATCAAAGCAAAGATAGCTAAGCAACCCAGTGCGATCCTCACCTCTGACAAGGTTTTAGCAGCGGAATCATATTGCGAAGTGTGTACTCCGTAATAGTAAAAGATCCAATCATCGCCTAAATATACATTTTTTGCGGAAAATAGAGCAATCAGCGAGGTCACAACAAGCACTCCTGCCCCCGACAATATCACTATCATGCCTGCTATCGTAAGTCCATTCTTTTTCATAATGCATACCAACCTTTCATTTTATTGGGTTATACGCCGATTATAGCAAGCAAATCGCAGTTTATCAACTGTTTTAGTACTTATTTCTACCATAATAATATGTTTTTGGTATAAACTAACCCCATATGGAGGTATTATTATGGTCCACTTTGGAGAAAAACTGCGCGAGTTGCGCACCTCATTCGGCATGACACAGGCGGAGCTTGCTTCACGGCTTCGAGTCACAAAATCGGTCGTAAGCTACTATGAGCTGCACGAGCGCACCCCCTCGCCGGATGTGCTGATAAAGCTTGCCGATATCTTCCACGTTTCCACCGACTACCTCCTCGGGATCGAGCAAAGGAAGATGATAGATGTTTCGGGGCTAAACGACGCGGATATAAAGCTGGTGCTTATGACGGTCGAATCCCTTAAAGAGAAAAATTCAAGCGAAACATAAAAAGAGCGGCGTACCGCTCTTTTTACAATTCGTCCGTTAAGCTCCGTCAAATCGCCTTCGCGCTCTGCCTTTCCATCGTAACGATGAGCATCCCTTTGACGCTGCCGGACAGGGTAACGAAGTCGGTGATTATGGACACCACGCGCCAGCCTTCGCGGGCCGCTTCGTTGATACCGTTCTCCAGCTCCTTTACCTTCACTTGAATCACTTTATACTCAAACATTTTTTATTCCTCCTTGGGGGCGTTCTCCCCCGCCGCGGGCTCCGCATCGAGCACCGTTTCCACGGCGGCCTTTGCGTCGCCCTGCACTCTCAGATTGCGGTTCACCTTCGCGTCGTAGGTCTCGGCCTTCATAACGTCCACGAGGTCGAGGCCGGTGACCTCCTTCATGGTCTCGATGGTGCGGGCAAGCACGCTCGGCACGAAGCTGCCCATGGTGTCCACGCCGCTCGCGCCGTGACCGCCGTCGATGATGGTGACCTTGTCGATGGACTCGAGGGGCTTGGCGATGGAAGCCGCCATTTCGGGCAGAGCCTTAACTATCATTTCCATCATAGCGGCCTTGCCGTACTTCTGCATGGCGTCGGCCTTCCTTTCAAGCGCCTCCGCTTCCGCGATGCCGCGGGCTTCGATGGCCTTTGCTTCGGCTTCGCCCACGGCGCGGATGCCCGCCGCCTCCTGAGTTTTGGCAAACAGATCGGCTTCGGCCTGCACGCGGCGGGCTTCGGCCTCCTTCTCGCGCTCGAATTTCTCGGCTTCGGCGCGGCGCTGACGCTCAAAGAGCTCGGCTTCCGCCTTCTGCTGACGGGCGAATTTCTCGGCCTCGGCCTTCTTCTTGATCTCGGCCTCGAGCGTTTGCTCTGTCACCTCAACGTCCTTGCGCTTCAGCTCTATCTCGCGCTCCTGGCGGGCGATATTCGCGTTCTCGGATGCCACCTCGCTGCTCTTGCGCTGATCCTGCTGCTGAATTTCATAGGCGGCGTCGGCCTCGGCCTGCTTGATATCACTTGCCCT
>JAFZJT010000319.1 GCA_017553815.1 Clostridia bacterium | reverse complement strand
GTAAATGGGAAAAACGATTGACCCGACCGAACCAGTAGAGTATTACGAAGCGGCCCAAGCTTCAGCTCGAGCCGCATTATATTCCAATTCACACTTCAAAATCGGGAAACAGGCCGTTCTCCACGCAATCGACTATCTTCCCGACTTCATCAAAAGCGCGTTGTCTTCCGACTTCGCTCTTCATCCAATTCTCCCGCCTCGTGTTGGTGTCGTCGGCAGGACAGGGCATGACCTCGATATGCCTCGGAAACAGATACCTTGCTATTAAGAGGCTTCTTCGCATATGAAAGGAAGTTGTGACGAGCAGAACCCTTTTGACCCTGTTTATCAAAAACGCTCGCTGAAGCTCCATAAGCGCACCGAACATATTTTCAACGGTGTTTTGCGATCGATCGTCCATCAGGATATCGTCGGCGTTTGCTCCGAGATTGATCGCGTGGATGCGCATATGCTCGGCTTCGCTCATCCGCCCTTCGGGGAAATCCCGAACCGTGCCGCCGCAGAGAAGCAGCTTGGGTGCGCGGCCGCTTCGGTACGCCTCAAAGGCAATGGGCAGCTTGTATTTTGACGCCTTGCCGCTTCCGAGAACGATGATGCAGTCCGCGCTTTCGCCGCCGTCCTCAAGACCGCGATACAGCACTCTGTCAACGCTCTCTTCGCTCAAAGCCTCCCTTTTCAACTGCGATATGAGCATATTCGGGCTCCCTTCAAATTTTTAAACTCATTTTCCAAAAACTGCGCCATCAGCTTGCGGCTTCCTTCCGCGCACCTCGAAAATCGAGTATTTGCCGCGCTCCGACCAATCCTCGTTCAGATATTTTACCATATATGCGTGCGCATCGTCGAACGAATCGAAAAGCCCGTTGTCGTTCAGCCTGTCGAAATCCTCTTGAAAAAGGGTGCCCTCGTCATCACAGCCGTGCCATCTGCAAATGAACATACAGTCGCAAATGATCGAGAACGCGCCGCCGCAATCGACCGCATAGCTCACGTCATACCCAAGCAGCTCGTAGCCCTCGGGATAGGGCTCGTCGCTCCCCGCGCTCCTTACGTGGATCAGCTCATACTCATCCTCCGCCTCAAGCATACCACGAAACAGCTCCGCTTCGGCTTCCGAGCGCAGAATGAAGCAAAACCCGCCGTCCTGCTCGTGCATGCGCTTTAATAAAGCCCTTTCGCGCTCCGTCAAATTCTTCCTTATGCCGCGCGAGTATTCGCTCGCGCCATCTCGGTCGGTGCCGAGATAGACCTTTAAAGGCTTCTCTCCGAAGGGCAGCGCGTAAATCTGCCTCGAGCACGAAAAGCGCGGCAGATTCTCCGCGTATATGAGTTCATACTTTCGTACAACGGAAAAGGTCGCCGGATAGCGATACCTTTGCTCGAAGATGCGCCCCGTATCATAGCAGGTGTAAAGGGTGGGTTTCATTTTGCCTCCGCAGTCAGTTCTTCATTGATTAAGCCATTATACCATGCCCGCCGCGTTCCCGCAATTCGGATGCTTAGCAAACACCCGGAGCGGATTATTCGCGCCGGGTGTCGTGTGTATTCTTACAAGAATCTCTATATCACTTGTCTATTCACTCCAGCGGCCTCATCGTGGGGAACAGTATAACGTCCCTGATAGAGTCGGTGCCGGCGAGCATCATGCAGCAGCGGTCGATGCCGAAGCCGAGGCCGCCGGTGGGGGGCATACCGTATTCGAGCGCGAGCACGAAGTCCTCATCCATCATATCGGCTTCCTCGTCGCCCTTGGCGCGCTTTGCGGCCTGCGCCTTGAAGCGCTCGTACTGGTCGATGGGGTCGTTCAGCTCGCTGAAGGCGTTGCCCATCTCGCAGGAGCAGACGAAGGCCTCGTAGCGCTCGGTCAGATGCGGGTCGATGGGGCTGCGCTTTGCAAGGGGGCTGACCTCAACGGGGTACATGGTGATGAAGGTGGGCTGGATGAGCTTTTCCTCGACCTTCTGATCGAAGGTTTCGTAAAGCGCGTTGCCCCAGGTGCGGTCCACGCCGTCCATATCCACGCCAACGCTCTTTGCAAGCGCGACCGCGGCCTCCGCGTCGCCCTCTATCGCCATGAAGTCCGCGCCGGTGTGCTCCTTGACCGCGTCCGCCATAGTGACGCGCTTCCAGCCGGGGGAAAGGTCTACCTCGTTGCCGAGCCAAGTTACCTTATAGGTGCCGAGAATTTCCTTAGCGGCGCCCGAAATTATGCCCTCGAGCACGTCCATCATGCCCTCAAGATTGGTGTACGCCTGATAGAGCTCGCAGGTGGTGAACTCGGGGTTGTGGCGCGTGTCCATTCCCTCGTTGCGGAAGATGCGGCCCACCTCGAAAACGCGGTCCATGCCGCCGACGATGAGGCGCTTTAAGTGAAGCTCGGTTGCGATGCGCATATACATATCGATATCCAGCGCGTTGTGGTGCGTGATGAACGGGCGAGCCGTCGCGCCGCCTGCGACCGCGCTGAGAACCGGGGTCTCGACCTCGAGGAAGCCGCGCTCCTCAAGATAGCGGCGCACGAACGAAACGAAGCGGCTCCTTATCTCGAAATTGCGCTTGGATTCGGGGTTCATGATCAGGTCAACGTACCTCTGACGGTAGCGCAGCTCCTTATCGGTCAGCCCGTGGAACTTCTCGGGAAGCGGGCGGAGCGACTTGGAGAGCAGCTTGACGCTCGATGCGTGCACCGAGATCTCGCCGGTCTTGGTGCGGAAAACGACGCCGGTTATGCCGAGGATATCGCCGATATCGTAGGTCTTGAAATCGGCATAGGGCTCCTCGCCTATGTCGTCGCGGCGAATATAGGCCTGGATATCGCCCTTTGCGTCGCGAATGCCGGCGAAGCTGGCCTTGCCCATGACGCGCTTTGCCATCATGCGGCCCGCGATCATGACCTCCTTGCCCTCGAGCGCGTCAAAATCCGCCTTGATATCGGCGCTGAACGCGTTTTGCTCGAAGCGCGTTATCTCAAACGGGTTCTTGCCCTCGGCCTGAAGCGCGCTGAGCTTATCCCTTCTTATCTGAAGAAGCTCTCCAAGCTCCTTTTCGGTAACTTCAACGTTTTGCGAAGCGTTTTCGGTTCTGTTTTCTTCCATTTGGTATTCCTTTCTTGAATGAAGGCCTTGGTTTTTGCGCCATTGGAGCCAAAATTCGACCGTTCTTTCTTCAATTATTCGCGTATTTATCTAAAATAACTAAATATGCCGCAGCACAAGCCCTTTGCCTGCGCCGCGGCTTGCTTGACTTTTCGTATTTTAATTCTGTTTGCGGATTCCGAGGATGCGAACGCGGGTGATGCCGCCGGGGGTCTCCACGGAAACGGTCTCGCCGACCTTATGACCGATGACCGCCGCGCAGATCGGGGAATCGTTTGAAATGCGTTTGGGAACGGCGAAATAATCCGCCTCAGCCTCGCCGACGATCTGGAATTCGTCCTCTTCCTTCTGATCCACAAAGCGAAGCGTAACGAGCGCACCCATGTTCACAACGTTGCCGCTGGATGCGCCTTCCTCGATTATGACCACGTTTTCGAGCATCGTCTGAAGCTCGGCTATCTCAAGCTCGTTATGCGCCTGCGCATCGAGCGCCGCGTCGTACTCCGCGTTTTCGCTGAGGTCGCCGAACGAACGCGCTGTTGCGATCTCCTCAACGATTTCCGCCCTGCGAACCGTTTTTAGGTATTCGAGCTTTTCCTCAAGCGCCTGTTTACCGGCTTTTGTAAGTTGTACGACTTCTGCCATGAATCATTTCCTCCTTAGGATGGGAAGAGCTTTTCTCCGCAAACAGTGTGCGCGGAAAAAATGCCCATACCGATTTAGTTTATTATACGGATAAAACATGGGTTTGTCAATAAATAAAAGCGAAGTTTCCGGTCTATTTCACAATATTCGCACCATTTGAGGAAAAGAAAGGAACCGACCCAAACGGAACGGTTCGAGAACAGCCTGTTATAAAGCCTATCGTTACTTTCGGAGGGCATATTGGGCTTCGTCGGTAAAGCTCATTTTCAGCCCGCATTTTTCCATACGGTCAAACAGATATTATTTACACTTCCGCGCCGTCCGGCAGATGCGCACCGTCCTTTTTCCATATCCTCTTTAGCATATAGAAGCTGTATGCAAACGCCACGAATTCGGCGATAAGGAAGCTCCACCAAACCGATTCCACCTTCTTGAAAACGATGGCGAGCACGAGCGCCACGGGAAGCAGCACGCAAAGCTGGCGAATAAGGGACATTATCATGCTCGCCGTGCCCCTGCCGAGCGCGCCGAAGGTGACGGAGTTGGTGATGGACGCCGCCGCAAGCACGAACGAAAGCGAAACTATGCGGAATGCCGCCACGCCGCCGCTCGTGATTGCGCCGTTCTTATCGAAGAGCGCGATTATCCTGTCGGGGAAGAGCTGGAAGATAAGCATGCCAACGAGCATTATCACGATCGCGACCGTGAGCGTCAGCTTCCACGCCGCCTTGAGCCTGCGCCTGTTCCTCGCGCCGTAGTTGTAGGCAATGATGGACATGCTCGCGTTCGTTACGCCAAACAGCGGCATGAAGATCAGCGACTGCACCTTGAAGTACACGCCCATTATCGCAACGCCGCCGTCGTCCAATAGCACGCGGGAGAAGATGGAGTTCATTCCGATATTCATGACCGAGCCGATCGCCTGAAGCAGTATGCTCGGGATGCCGACCCTGTAAATCTCGTGCACGGTCTTGCCGCAGGGCTTGAAGCCCTTGAAGCTGAGCGTAACCTCATGCTTTTTACCAAGAACGAGCAGCAGCGCTGCGGCAAGGCCGATCCATTGACCGATGACCGTTGCATACGCCGCACCCGCAACGCCGAGCGCGGGAAGGCCGAGCTTTCCGAAGATTAGGATGGGGTCGAGGATGATATTCGTTATCGCGCCAATGAGCTGGGTGGTCATCGAAAAGCCGTTTTTGCCAATTGATTGCAGTATCCTTTCGCAACCAAGCTGTAAAAAGATGCCCGTGCAGAACCACATGCATATCCTAAGATAGGTAACGCCGTGCTCCACGAGCTCGGGCTTGTCCGTAAAAAGCTTGAAGAACGGGCGGGTGAAGAAGCCGAGGAACGCGAAAACGAGGGAGGAAACGAAGAGCAAAAACATGCCGTTCGCCGCGCCCCTGTTTGCTTCGTCGTGCTCGCCCGCGCCGAGCTTCCTTGAGATATAGGAGTTCATGCCGACCGAGGTGCCGACCGAAACCGCGATCATCAGCATCTGTATCGGGTACGCGAGCGAGACCGCCTTGAGCGCGTCGCCGCTGTACTGCGAAACGTAGTAGCTGTCCACAACGTTGTAGAGCGCCTGAACCAGCATCGAGATAACGAGCGGCACAGCCATGCCGAAAAGAAGCGTGCCTATCGGCTTAACGCCCATCTTGTTGGGAGTATTGGGTACGTTTTTTGCGTTGTTCAAAGATTTTTCCATAACTTTTGAATTATACCATCCGAAAAAGGCCGTGTAAATGCTTTTTTGAACATATATTCAAAAAAACGGGATTCTAGGCGAAAAAAGAGCGCCTGCAGAGCGAAAAAGCCGATCTTGACACCATGAGCGCGCCTTCCGGCCTCATAACCGAGCGTTCAGCTTCAAGCTAAAGATTATATCAAATCCTGCACACCGCTTGCAAATAGGCTTTGGGACGCGATACGCCAACTTTCGCCCGCCGATCGACGGCCGCCTTTGCACTTGGTTATGCGGCGGATCTTCGGCGCGGTTCAACGCAAGCTGCCGTAAGCTTTTCTGCGTCGGCTTTAGTGGGCTGTTCTGCTTCCGACTTTAATCCAAATGTCTTTCAAAATAATATATGATTATCTTGCGTTTTTCCTCTTGCTATTCTCGTTCGTTTGTATTATAATACCTTGGTAATCGCGTGGGGCATTAGCACAGTTGGTAGCGCGCAACGTTCGCAATGTTGAGGTCAGGGGTTCGACTCCCCTATGCTCCACCAAAGCAGAATCAGACGAACTTTTATTTCTGGCCTACAGGGTTCGCGGTAAGAGTAGTGATCTGAGGACGCAAAAGTTTTGCCACTCCGAAAGGGGTGGCAATTTTCGTTTGGAACATTTTATGAATCCGCTTTAACTCATTACATATCCTTAAGCAACTTGAAGCTAAACAATTTCGCTTGAGTTTATTATCACAAGCTCAGCTGCAGATCTAATAAGAGCCATCTCAGCTATTAGATCCTTTTTATTTTTATAAGGCCTATATTGATTATTCAATTGTTCACTCTTACTGTGAACCAACGCATTCCTCGTTTCGTATATACGAGTAGCCAAGTTTGTATAGACAGCACTATTATCCGCCCAAGCAATCTTTGTCTTTTTGGATGTAGTAAAGGGGACGTAGTTATTCTGATAGTATGTGATTGCGTTAGAGTCGAGCTCGTTAATCATC
>JAFZJT010000318.1 GCA_017553815.1 Clostridia bacterium | reverse complement strand
TTAAACTAAGGCAGTATAGCATTTTTAAGTATAAAGTTCAAGTAGCGCTGCGAAATATATAACGGTTAAAACGTATATAATGAACGCAAAGCTTTCGCGTCGACGGAGCTTCAGGCTGCGAAAACCGCATTTCACCGCCGCTTTCCCGCCTCTTGTCGCAAAACCGATGACTTTTTCGCCCTTTCGTGCTATACTCATTTCGCCGGCTGAAAGGAGAGAATATGAAGGTTGAAATAAGGATAGACAGCAGCATTTCAAAGAGCGAGATAAACGCGCTCATCACCTGCCCGGAGGTCACCGAAGCGGTGCTCGAAGCGCAAAGGCTTTTATTGGGACTCGGCGAGGGCGAAGCCGTGATAACCGGCATGGAGAACGGGCGAACGGTCATAATCGAGCGGCAGGAGCTTTTTGCGATAAAGAGCGAAAACGGCAGAACGCAGCTCGTTTGCAAAGAGAAGAGCTATGAAAGCCCGAAGCCGCTCAAGGATTTTGAAGGTCTGCGCGATTTTATGAGAATTTCAAAATCGTGCATCGTCAATCTTAAAAAGCTAAAGCTCGTGGAGCCGCATTACAGCGGGCTGATGCTTCTTGAGCTCAAAAACGGCTCCAAGGAATACATCTCACGAAAATATCTGCCCGATCTTAAAAAATATCTCGGGCTATGAAAGGGGAAAATATGAAAAAACTTCTATCTGCCGCATGGGGAGGCATAAAGATCGCCTGCACGGTGTTCGTTATCTCAAGCTTCTTCGTTGCGCTGTCGGCGGAGGACGGAACCTTCGCGTCAAATAGCGGTATGCTCCGTTACTGCCTCTCAGCATTTGCGATCGGGCTCGGCTTCGGCATACCGTCGCTCATCTATGAAACCGAGCTTTCGATGCCCGTCAAGGTGCTTATCCACATGGGCATCGGCTGCGCGGTTATGGTTGCCGCCGCGATAGTCAACGGTTGGGCGCGCGTTGAAAACGGCGGAATTTTAGTAAGCCTTGCCATCATCGCGGGGCAGGTCGCAATAGCGTTTATCATCTGGTTCATTCAGTACAGAAGTGCAAAGAAGCTTGCAAGCGAAATGAACAGCAGGCTGAAAAGCGAAAAATAACGGATAAAACTCCGAACAAAGAGAATAAAGAAAAGCAAAAACGAGCCGCCCGCAGCATCGCGGGCGGCCCGAGCCGTATTCGGCGCAAATAATCAAATATCCTTTCGCATAAACCGCATTTTCCCAAATAGCAGCGCGGCAAGCGCGATCGCGCCCCATATACCGAGCGTCCAAAGCTCGCTGCCCGCAAACGCGATTGCGGGGTGATCCGCTATGAACCATTTTCCGCAGCTCCTTAGAAGCGCGGCGGGAGTCATGCGGATGGCGGTTGTAAAAATACCCGCGTTGTTCACAAATTTTATCGCGGTATGCGCTCCGAAGAAGATCGCGGCGGTGCAGACCGTAACAAGATAGCTGTTTTTGCAAAAATACTGCGCCGCGCCCACGATCAAGCCCATTATGAGCGTCAGCATCAGCGCAGCGGCTATACCGAGCATAAGCTCCTGCGCGATCGTGAGAGGGAAGAAGGTTATGAAAAGCTCCCGTTCCATCACCGTAAACGCGCTCACGCTTGTGCTCCAAAGCCCCTCCATCGGAACGAGGGCGAGAAAATCCGCAAGGCTTGCCGCGAGAATGATAACCGAAAGAAGCATTCCGAATAATAGCCCCGCGCCGAGCTTAACGCCCATTATCCTGCGCCCCACGGCGCTCGAAAGCACCGTTTCATTGGTGTGGCTTATGCGCTCAAAGTCCATGAGATACAGCACAGAAAAGCAGGTGATTATCAGCATTTCCACTATTGCGAAGCTTAACACGGAATACAGCGCACCGTGAATCCCGAACAGCCCACCGGGGTAGAATGGGCCGTCCGTTTCGCCGCCATTCCTTATCTCCTCCACGCGCTTTTGAAGCTTTTCATAGTTGCCGCGAATGAACTCCGCATAGCTCCCCGTCGGCTCAAAGCCGAGGTCGTCCTTCTTTTCCTCAAGCACCGTCAGCATATCGAGCTCGTTGTATACGCCCGAATAATGCTCGCGGTACTCCGTGTAAATCCGGAAGGCCTCCCACTCGTGAATGCCTGCCGACAGCACCCTGTACATCTCACGAAGATTTCGCGTAAACTCGGGATAGCCGAGCGGGGTATGCATCAAAAGCGCATTCAGCCCTATGGAAAGCGCCGCAAGCACCCACATAAGCGGGAAACGCAAAAGCTTTTTCAATTCATAAATAAATATCTTCATAGTATGTCTCTCGCCTTGTCGCGTTTAAGCATTATCAGCACCGCTATAACGATCACGGCAAGTATCAACAGCGCTCCGCAGGACTTAATAACGGCAGCGGCAAGCGTAGGCGCGCCGAACAGGTTCAGCGGACTTTGGCAGAGCATTAGAAAGCCCCAAACGAGCGCCGCCGCCACCGGCAGGGCAA
The DNA here is from genome assembly GCA_017553815.1 of Clostridia bacterium. Next base: position 24,030 of record JAFZJT010000318.1, on the reverse strand, counting down.
GCGCGAGCCCCGTGATATAATTGCCAGATAGCCTGCCGATGAAGTAGGCAAAAAGCGAAGCGCAAACCGAGAAAAGCAGAACAGCTGCCGCGTGTATGAGAAGATAGCCGCCGAAGCTCATATCCGTCCAAAATCTCAGCCTCGTGTCGTAGGTGTTTATGTCGCAGGCGATAAAGCGAAGCGCACCGCAACGCCAAAGTATCGCCCCGTAGACGGCGATAAGCAACATTCCCACGCAGAGTCCGAAAACCGCGCAGGTTCCCGCTTGAAGCGGGAAGATGCCGCGCCCCGTTTTGCTCGCAAGCTGGATCTCACGCATACCGCGCAGATGCTCCCCGATTAGACGTGGCAGTATCAATACGAAGCAGAGTATCGCGGCGAGGATGAAAAGCCATAATAAGTCCTCATCGAGCGCCCTCAGCACGGCGGCGGGCATCAACGAAACGCCGCGGGTCGAGGTGCGCCTGTACCTTTCGGCAACGGCGTCGTTTTTGTAAGGGGTGTCGTTTGGGATTCGCCCGTTTTCGGCGCGGGCTTCGTCATATTCGCTTTCGTCGGCGAGGACCCAATGATTCTCCTTGGCGAGGATAAGTATATCCATTTCCAATAAATTGCCGATGAGCTGTGAGGCGCGGTCGTGATAGATGCGGCTCCTTTCCTGCTCAAACTCCATATCCGCTTCGCTCATATCGGGCGTGAAAACGATGGGGGGAGTATGGATAAAGGCTTCGTAATCCTCGATGCCGTTTTTGCGCATTATCTCGCTGGCTCGTATCTGCTCGTTTATCCTCTCAAGAACGCCATCGCGCTTAGCTGAAAACGCGTCCCATTCATCGAGCGAAAGCTCCGCGCCGAATTCCGAACGAAGCTCGCCGTATAACCGAATATTCCGTTCGCTCGTTCCCTGCGTGAGTCGAAAGTTCAAGAAAAGAAAGGTATAGGCGATGGAAAACAGCAGGAGTATCGCGGCGAGCCGAGGATTCAAAAGCTTTTTCAGTTCATTTAACAGCAGGCGCATATTAACTCCATTTCGCGGAACTGTCCGCATCCCTGTACGCAACGAGGAAAACGTCCTCAAGATTAGGCGTGCAGATCATGCCATCCGCCTTTTCCTCGGAATAGAAGCGCACGCTCGCTCCGCCGCGCTCCTGCCTTGATGAGAGCAGGAACCCGCCGCCGATATCCATGCGCTCCCCGTTTGAAATGAAGGTTTCGTAAACTTTGCCATCGAGCCCGCCGCAGATAGCGTCCACGGTATCGTTTTTATAAAGATGCTTATCCTTTATCATGATAACGCGGTTCGCGATGGACTCGATATCCGAAACGATATGCGTGGAGAGGATGACTATGCGGTCCTTTGAAAGCTCCGATATGATATTGCGAAAGCGCACGCGTTCCTTTGGGTCGAGCCCCGCGGTCGGCTCGTCAAGTATGAGTATCTTGGGGTCGTTCAGCATCGCCTGCGCGATTCCCACGCGCTGAAGCATGCCGCCGGAGAATTTGCGCATCTTGGTGTTCGCGGATTCCGAAAGTCCAACAAGCTCGATAAGCTCGCCGATGCGCGCTTTCAGCCCCTGCTTCGGCACGCCCTTGAGCGCCGCGAGATAGTCGAGATACTGCACGGGCGTGTTGCTTTTATAGTAGCCGAAGCGCTGTGGAAGATACCCGATAAGCGAACGGTATTCCGCACCAATCCTGCGTATCTCCGCGCCGTCATAGAGTATCTCGCCATCGGTTGGAGAAAGAAGCGTGGTTATCATCTTGATGAGTGTCGTCTTGCCCGCGCCGTTGGGAGCAAGAAGCGCGTACAGGCCGTTTTCAAAATCGAGCGAGATATGCTCGATTGCCGTGAATTTGCCGTAGCATTTTGAAACGTCAGAAACCGTAAGCATTCTGTTTTTCCACCTTTCCAATGTATGCGATAAATGCCGAAAGACTTGCGGACGCGGCGATGATATGCACCGCGAGCGGCACCGCGTTGATAAGAAGCTCATATAGAGGCGCGCCGTGTTTCATAAGCACCACGCAGCCGAGCGTCCAAACAGCGGTCATCACCGCCGATGGTATGAGCGAGCGGGTTTTTTCGTAGCTAACAAGGCTCATAAGAGCGAGCAGCAGCGAAGCCGTTACGCCCGCCGCGCCGATGCTCCAAAGCCCATCGAGCATTCCGAAGAAAAGAACGAGCACAGCAAGGTTTGCGGGTACGGCGGCAAGGCTCGCGTAAAACATCCTAAGGCCAACGAGATAGCCGTAGGAATACTTCATCGACCTTTTCAGCTCGATAAGCTCGCTCTGCTCCTCCGAGAGAAGCGAAATAAAGAAGAACGCGAAATAGGTCAGCGGGAACACCGCGAGCGCCAAAAAACCGCCCCGCACGCGCTCGAAGCCGGATAACGAGCATATTGCGACCAAAAATAAGTAAACGAGCAGGCTTATTGCGACAGTCGGCGCGGAGTTGTGGAAGACTACCCTAAGCGGCGGGCGCTCCACCGTTTTTTTGAACGCACCTTCGATAACGCGCTTTTTTTGAAGGGCTATCTCGGCCTCGGTTGGGTACTCGATATTCATTCCGTAAGCTCCTTTCTTATCTTTTTTATCATTGCGTAATACCGCGTTTTGACCGTGTTTTCGCTCAAACCGAGCTCCGATGCTATCTCGGAAAAGGTCAGCTCCTCAAAGCTCTTTTTCTGAAAGATGCGCACACACGAAAGCTCATATTCCGAAACGATGCGCATTATCCTTTGGATATCCTCGCGCACTTCGAGCCGCTCTGTAATATCACTGTCGGAGCAGTCCTGCGGCTCGTATAAAAGCGCTTCAAGCGGCTTCTCGCAGAGCCTCGCACGATAAGCCCTGCTTCGATAGTAATCCGTCACCTTGTTCGATGCGATGCGGTAGAGCCAGGTGCGAAAGCCCGCCTTTTTATCGTCGTAGCCGCGTATCCCGCGAAAGACCGAAGTGAAGGTCTCCTGCGTCAGGTCCATAGCAAGCTCGCACTCGCCGCATTGCCGATAGATATAGGTGTATATCTCGCGGTAATAGCGGTCGAAAAGCTCGTCCGCCGCCCTTCGGCTGCCGAGCTTTATCCTGCGCGTCAACTGCGCGTCCGTGTGCATGCGCTTCACCTCCCCTTGGCCGCATAGGTATATACGGAACCGAAATAAGAATAGTTTTAAAAGAGTTCGCTTTTTCAAAAATTATACCATAACCTTGCTTCAAGGCAAAAATCGAGCAGAAAAACGGGCTAAAAACGGGCATAAATAAAGAGGGAAACGCGGCGCGTTTCCCTCGATCACTTCGATTATGAAGCCGTCTTTTCGGTTATTTGCACTCCGGCAGCCCCGCAAAGCTGGTCAGCATGGACAGCAGCCCGCTCAGAAGCGCCGCCGCGAGTGCCGCGGTGAGATCGACCTCGCCGAGCGCCGACGCCGTGCCGATGATCGCCAGCGCGGATTGCGCCATCGTGCGCAGCGCGCGAATGAGCGCCGCACGCAGCCATTCCTTGGTCAGGATCTTGTTCATACGGGCTCCTTCCTGTCGCTTTTGACGATCGCAAGCGAGTACCTGCCGCTTTCGAGGATGAAGTCGCCTATCACGGCGCAGACCTCCGCAAAGCCTTCCTTGGGAGCGACGGGCTCCGAGCCGTTTTCACCGCTTTCGGCGTTTTTCTCGCTCAAATCGGCGAAATCGGGTGCATTCTCGTAATCGAACTTGGCCTTCATAAGCCCGCGATGCGTCCATGCACGGGAATTGAACCTCGTTACGACCACACCGTAGGCGATGCCCCGCGCCTCCACGACGAGCGGTTCGCCGTCCGGCATGAAGCCGCAGACCCAGCCAACGTGGTGCATCCTGTCGGTCGAATCGGAGCGCATGAAAACCGCCTCTCCAAGCACGAACGGACGGTTGAGCGAGCTCAATTCGCCCTTACCTTCGCACCAATACTTGTAGTTCATATCGGCGTTTATGTCGGTCTTTTCACCGAGGTCGTAGGTCATGTAGGCGTCGAGTAGCCCCTGACAGTCGGTCGCATAACCGTCGCGCTTCCAATTCTTGGTATAGGAATCATACTTCTCGCGGGTCATGCTCTTTGCATAATGCTCGATAAAATAGCGCTCGATCGTGTCACTATTGGTCTTAACGCGAACGCTTCCATAGAGGTATTCCCATTTTTCCGTGCCGCATTCCTCAATCTTCACAGGAAGCAGCGCGCCTTGGGGGATGCTTTCGCGCTTAGCGTGAGTAAGCGCACGGCGTATAAAATCAACTGCGTTATACATTTTCTTCATCTCCGTTCATTTCAAGAATAAGCTCGGCGACCCTGCTTCTCAGCCTTTCGGGAACGTCCTCAAGCTCCTTGAAGCCCTTGATTATCAGCTCTGCATAGATAACAGCCATATTCTCGCTCCTTCCGTCAGATCATGGTTTCGTAAAGCTCGCAGAGCGCAAGCTGGGTTTCGGTGAGCTGGCGAAACAGCTCCGCGTTCTCCTTTTCAAGAAGCGCGATGCGCTCGTCCACGCTCAATGGGTTTTGCACATCGTTGCCCTGTTGCCAGACCGAGGCACGGCTGAATGCGCCATCGAAATCCGCTTCGATCGCGGAACGCGTGGTTTTTTCGCGCATATACGCTTCGTCGGCCGACCACTTCGTAACGATAACGGTATCGCCGTCCTCGCCCTCTTCGAGCGCGTACTCGTGGATGTTCTTCCTCAGCCAGATATCGGCCTTGCCGTCCGCAAGAGGCATATAGGCTATGGCCTCGGGTTTTTCATTGAATACTGCGTGATTTATCATTGTGCCTCCTTATCCGAGCGTTCCTGTGCTCTCGGTATATGTGCCGCGGCTGCCCGCTGTGCCGCAGGCTCGGCAGCCGAGCCTTGCAGTCGGGGTGTCGGTCAGGCTCGTTACATCGCAATAGGCAAAGCCTGCGTTGGTTTCGCTCGTGTAGTTTCCGTACATATTCCAAGCTCTGGTATATGTCGGCGTGGTGGTGCTGCCCTTTGGAACATAGTTTGCGGCGCAGTAGCCGGTTGAACTCGAAGCGCCGAACGACTGTGCAAGCATATAAGTTTCGGGATCGTTATCCGCGCTGTTCAGCTCCTTGATAAACTGATTGCCTGCGTTGCAGTTGCCTTTATAGATGTTTCCGAGAAGCTCCTGATCAACGCTGTTGTTCTTGCTGCGGATATTCCCGGCCGTCCTTGTAACACTCGTTCTGTGATAGCCGGAAACGAGCGCTGCGGTCACAATATCCGCAGCGGCTTCCGCAAGCCCGAGCATGAGTTCTATTCCCTGTATCATGCAGGGTTCCTTGCCGCTCAGATTGTCAAACGGGCTTCCGTCATTGCCTTTTACGCGATCCGTGGAGCCTGTGAACCAGGGGTGAGTGGTAAGCTGCGTGCTGCCGGCGAACGTGTCGAAGCTTGTATCGGAATCTATGTTCACGGCCATGTATGAGCTGCCGTTCACGACGGTCTGCGTGATCGAGACTATCCTCGAAATGGGGCAAATGCTGTAACAGGCGTTCTCGGCGCAATCGCTTGATGTGCCGAGGGAAATGCTCGAACCCACCACAAGCTCTGAGGTCTGCTCGGCGGTAAGAAGAATGCGCTTAACGCCTGTTTCGGAAACCGCGGCTGTGAATGAATAGTTGTAATTGCGGCAGCCCTTCATTATGTTAACCGAGCCGAGGTTTGCATACTTGATCTCAAGCATCGTTTGAACAAATGCCTGATCGCAGATGCTCGAGCCGGCGTACTGATCGCCCCTGATGCGCCATAGCGCTATCTGCGCATCATGGTTGATTCCGCTGCCCCCGGCGCTTGCGGGTCTTCCAGAAGCGGGCATAACTCCAGAAACGCTCGAAAGCATACCAAGTGAATCGCATCCCGCCGCGTATTTGGCGTGAATAACGTAGGGGCGAACGCTGTTATCGAGTGCGCGCACCGCTTCGGGCAGAGGCTTGAAGCCGCTTCCCTTTTTGTATGCGGCGTACTCCACGGTCTTTGACGTATCGTCCGCTGTGCGCCGCACCCAGCCCGTCATCTGTAAAACGCCCACGAAGCTGTTTGCGGGCGCGGATGAATAATCGCCGTAAACGCCCTTGATCGCATGGATAACGGGTTCAAGCGTAGTGGCGTCTATGGTGTAGTTGCAGTCAAAGCACGCAAACAGCGGAAGGTTGGCGTAATCGTCCCGTCCGGCCGTCGAGTTCGTCGAAGGAACGCAGACAAGGTTTGCATTATCGTCCTTCTTCGTGCCGACGGGGGAGGGGGAGGTGCTGTAAGTATAGAAAATCGAGGTGTAGGTCTCGGAAGTGCAAACGCCAGACGACGAGAAGAAGCGACGGACCGCCGTATCGAGCCCGGCTATGGGCGCATTCGCATTGCAAAACATCCGAAACGCAGCCCTCATGCCGTATTCGCGGATCAGAGCGAGCACGTTGAAAACATCGTTATCGTCCATATAATCGCTGAATTCGGCGATCACTGCCGCTATGCGCTGCTCTCGCGCAAGCTCGTTTTGTATGCGCCGCGCCTCGTTCTGCTCCCTTGTAAGCTCGGCACAAGCGCGTGCGCTTTCCTGAGAAGTGCGCGTGTTCTCGGCAGAAGCGCGGGCGTTTTCTGCGGAAGCGCGAAGGTTCTCGGCGGCGGCGCGCTGGCTTTCGCTGTAGACGCGCTCGGTCTCAGAGGATGCCCTTGTCCGCTCCGCGCCGCTTCGCTGAACCTCTGCGGTAGCTCTTGCCGTCTCCGCAGAAGCGCGTGCGCTCTCCGCACCTGCGCGAGCCACCTCTGCGCTCTGCCTCGCCTGTTCGGCGAGCGAGCGCCTGTATTCGGCAAGCTCCCTCGCGTTTTCGTTATGCCCTCGCTCGATCTCCGCGGCGGCTCTTGCGCCTTCCGCACCTGCACGCGCGCTTTCCGCTGCCGCTCTTACGCTTTCGGCGGAGTGCCTGTCCGCTTCATTTTCGCTTCTTGCCCGCTCCGCAGATGCTCTTGCGGTTTCGGCTTCGATACGCAGGTTTTCGTTGAATTGACGGCTGAACTCCGCCTGCTGCCTAAGGAGCTCTGCTGCGGCGCGGGCGTTCTCGGCGTCCACTCGATCCGCTTCTGCGGATACCCTTGCCATCTCGGCGGCGTCCTCAAGCGATACAGCGCCGCCCGATGCGAGAATGGAGTTGCGAACGGGGATGCTGACCGCAGTCGTGGTTGCAAGATCGCCCGCGTAGAGCCCCGCCTTGAGCTCGCCCGTGTATGCGGGCAGGAGCGGCAGCGTCACCGAGTCGCCCGTGAAGGCGATATCGAACTGCCAGCCGTCAAAATCGAAGCGAGCGGTCTTGTGCGGGTATGCGTCCCACTCGCTGTCCAAATCGAAAACTATCTTGAGCTGTTTATTGTCCGAAACAAGGTAGTCGCCGTAGCGTATCTCGGGCACCTTGTTGCGAACGGTTACCGTAAGTTTGCTGTTGTCCATTTTGCCTCCGTATTCTTTTTTGAGTTGGAATACATTGAATTGCGGCCGAGCTCACGGCTCCGCACGAAAAGCTTATGGGGTGCGCCGTTCTGATCCCGACGGCTCGGCTGAAAAAAGGCTTTGTTTGCCGTGGATATGCTTCGGAATTTGTTTTTTGCCGTGCGGAAGGGTAGAAGCCTCTACTATCATTATACCATATTTTGGAGAATTATTCAATGCTAATTCTAATAAAAAGAGAAATTAACGCGCGCTTTTATTGGGCATCAGCAATCATCGCATGGGCGTGTTTTTGAGAAAACAGAGCGGTTTTTGCTTGAAGATGCGCCGCGTTTCTGATATAATTACGGTATTGTGATTCGACCCACCCTGCCATAAAGCGGCATTTACGGAGGAAACTATGAATAAAACGGACAGTCGGTATTCAAGGTATATCTCGGTTCTCAAATCGGAGCTTGTTCCCGCCGCGGGATGCACCGAGCCCATCGCCATCGCCTTCGCGGCGGCTAAGGCGCGCGCGGTGCTCGGGAAACTGCCCGAAAGCGTTGAGATAGTCGTCAGCGGCAACATTATAAAAAACGTCAAGAGCGTGGTCGTGCCGAATACGGGCGGCCTAAAGGGAATCCAAACGGCGGCGGCGGCGGGCATCGCGGCGGGCGACGTTGAGCGCATCCTCGAGGTCATAGCCGAGGTCGACGACGCGGGAAGGGCGCGCATTCGCGATTATCTTAACACGGCGAAGATGAGCGTTCGCCCCTCCGAAGGCGATAAAATTTTCCATATCGACCTCACGGCAAGAGCGGGTGGTGAGTATTCGCGCGTAATAATCAGCGATTATCACACCAATATCGTGCGCATAGAGAAAAACGGCGAAACCGTTTATGAAAACGAGGCCGTCACCTTCGAGGGTGAGGACGGAATCGTTACCGAGCGCGACGTGATGACGATCAAGGAGATAATCGATTTTGCATCCACCGTCGACCTTGACGATATCGGCGAAACCATAAGGCGGCAGATAGCCTATAACTCCGCGATAGCCGAGGAAGGACTCAAGAATAACTACGGTGCGAACGTCGGAAAGGCGCTTATCGCGACCTTCGGAAACGACGTTAAGATCAGAGCCATGGCCGCCCCCGCGGCGGGGTCGGACGCGCGCATGAGCGGCTGCGAGCTTCCCGTTATCATCGTTTCGGGCAGCGGCAATCAGGGCATGACCGCCTCGCTCCCGGTTATCGAGTATGCTAAGGAATACAATAAGACCGAGGAGGAGCTGATTCGCGCGGTCATCCTCTCCGACCTCATTACGATCCATCAAAAATCCTGGATAGGCAGGCTCTCCGCGTTCTGCGGCGCGATAAGCGCGGGCTGCGGCGCGGCGGCGGGCATCGCGTATCTTCTTGGCGGCGATTACGACATAATCGCCCATACGCTCGTAAACTCGCTTGCGATAATCTCGGGCGTCGTCTGCGACGGCGCAAAGGCCTCCTGCGCGGGCAAGATAGCGGCGGCGGTCAACGCGGGCATACTCGGCTACAGCATCTATCTCAATGGTTCCCAGTTCTACGCGGGCGACGGCATCGTTTCAAAGGGCGTTGAAAATACCATTAGAAACGTCGGCCGCCTCGGCTCTGAGGGTATGCGCGAAACCGATAGGGAGATACTCAAGATAATGACGGATGAGGAATGAAATACATAGTATAGAGCAAATACTAATTGTTGACAATCTTTAATGCACATGCTACAATGTGTGTGCATTTACTTTTTGTGAAAGGATTTAACTATGAAAAAACACTCTCGATCTTCTTGGCATTCTTGATGCTTTTTTTATCATTCAGCTTTGCTCATGCCGAAACATCGGATGAACAAAGTGAGACCATCACATTTGAGGATGTTCTTGCCGGTGTAGCAACACTCGAAGAATATAATGCAACGCATACAAAAGGCGATATTATAGGAGATCCAGGATCAAGCTCCGGATTGGCTAACGCGACTTATTATTTCAATAATAAGTTGACAGGAGGTTTTTTGAAAACGAATCTTACAACTCAATCCGGGTTGCTCGCAAACCTCGGAAACAGTATTAAGTGGAGGGTTACTAAAAGCGGCGATTATTATACTATTCGCATGGATAGCAATAGTACAAAATTCCTTGGAGTACCATCGGCAAACAAAGCAAGCAATGAAGTAGTTATTGTTACTGTGAACGGCACTGTTCCTGCACATTGCCGATGGACAGCTTATATTGATGCAAGCGGAGGTTGTCATCTTAAGAGCGCATTCAATTATAAATATCTTTATGCGAACGGTTCGTCAATTGCAATGAGCAGTTCCCTTGGAAGTGGTGATGAGAAAGATAAGCGTGTATGGAGAGCTATGACAACATCCTATTACGGAAACACGGCTTCATCCACGAAGAGAGAGCTTTCGGAGAATTCAAGCATCAGAAACATTGAAGTTGTAGTCGGCGGCAGCGGGTTTGTTGTTGTCAACAAGGGATACTCAAACGAACTGTTCACGCTTGCTGATGATTTCACATATTCCTTAAGCAACACAAAAGCAGTTTATTCAAACGGTAAAGTTATCGGTAATAGCGGTGCGTATGGTGGCACAAAGATTACCGCAACGCACAAGGTTACGGGAAGAAAGAAGACTTTTTATGTTTTATTGGGTTTTTCTTCAACAATTAACGTTACTCCGCTCGCTCAACATATCATAGATGGCTTGAATGAACCGCATGATGTCAAGGTTGCTGGTTCAGAATCGAGATACTATAAGAAAAGCGAGGCGGTACGCAGAGCTGGTATTGCAAATACATTGGATTTGATTAATCGTGTTAGAGTGGGGGCTCTGATTATATATCCTAATGCAGGCAATATGTTATCACAGTATTTACTGAATATGAAAGGATACAGAGAACATATTAATTTCGAAAGAGTGATTAATGAATGGGACACTGCTAAAACGCTTCGTAATAGGGATATGAACAGATTGATTAGCGCGGTAGAGGCATCCGCTACATCTCAGAATCAGAGCATCAAGACCATTGCGGCATTTGGCTGCAATACTGACTCGAGTTCGTTTTGTGATTGGAAACTTGCAATTGGATCGTACACGACATGCATAAGTTGTACCTACAAAAAGGTAGGCAATACATACACTGCTTATGTATTCTATGAATTGCATGATGTGTATAATTGGAGTCCGAGCGAAAAAAAGATTCCTAAGATTGGGATTGAAGAATGGGATATGTGGGAGCTGCATCATGGAGGTGAGGCTTGCAATTTTGAGATTGATGGGAATTGCGCTTTCACCCTAACTTGGACTAAGGGACAGACTATGGAAAATGGGGTGATAATAAGCAATGGAAACTAAAAGCGAAATAAAGCACTTTCTTTGCGAAAAGAGCAAAATACTTCTTCTTTTCATAGGGATACTTGCGGTCTGCATACTTCTGGTGTACTCGTGCAACTATCTGCTTGTGTGTGGTTTAGGCAGTGATACGCATACCGAGATCAAATCACTTAGCGAGGAACTGCGTATGGCAGTATATGAAGATACCGGAATATGCATACCGGATACGGCAGTCCTTATCTGCGGCGAAGCCACTGCAAGCTTTCGTGATTCGAATTTAACGCTTGTTTTTGAGGTGGCTATGGATGAGTTGGATGGGTATGGCGCATCAATGGATGAAGCCGAGCTTTTGCAGCTTTTGTATAGTTCGTCTCATAACGGTGAGACTGGGGATAACAGAGCTACGGGGAGCCATGTTTTTACTCAATTGACTATAAAATCGGTGCATGATGGCGTTGTTCGATATGAACTGAATTCGGGGGATATTGTAAAAGTCTGGTCTGTGATAAACGGATGAGTGTAAGACCTGAGCGCGATCAAGCATTTGGGATACTGCGCGGCGGCGGGCATAGCATATCTTCTTGGCGGCGATTACGACATTATCGCCCATACGCTCGTAAATTCCCTCGCTATAATCTCGGGCGTCGTCTGCGACGGCGCTAAAGCCTCCTGCGCGGGCAAGATCGCGGCTGCGGTCAACGCCGGCATACTCGGCTACAGCATCTATCTCAATGGCTCACAGTTCTACGCGGGCGACGGCATCGTTTCAAAGGGAGTTGAAAATACCATTAGAAACGTCGGCCGCCTCGGCTCTGAGGGTATGCGCGAAACCGATAGGGAGATACTCAAGATAATGACGGATGAAGCGTAGTATTATTTCATATTAGACCTTGAACGGAGGAAGCGTGATGAACGAAAGGAAGCTGACTTCAGTAGAATTGTTTGCCGGAATTGGCGGATTTAGAATCGCCGCAGATGAGAACGGGATGAATACGATTTGGGCAAATGATATTGATCATACCGCCGCTATAGTTTACAAGGATAATTTCGGCGAAGATTCATTTGTTGAAGGCGATATTCATGATTATATGGACAGTATTCCGGAGCACGATTTCCTCACGGGAGGATTTCCCTGCCAGCCTTTTTCAAAAGCGGGGAAAAAACAAGGGGTTGCCGACTACAGAGTAACGCTGTTTGAAGTAATAATTCAGGTTTTAAAAAATAAAAATCCAAGGTATTTCCTGCTGGAAAACGTTAATAGCCTTCTGTTTATGGAAAACGGGAACCATTTCAGGACGATTCTATCAGCACTTTCCCAACTTGATTATAAAATTGAATGGCGCGTATTCAACGCGGCGTCTTTCGGTCTCCCCCAGCATAGAGAGAGTGTGATCATTGCGGGTTCGAAGGATGTTCAGCCTTCAGATAGCTATTTCCTTTCCGCTGAGGATGAAAATCAGCTGGATAAAGGTATCTTAGACGTTGCGGCACACTATGGAAGGTGGAAAGAGATTGAAACAAGTCAAGGGAAGTTCAAGACATGGGGGATGGCGATGCGCGGTTTGTTTGTGACCGCAGATGTTTGCGAAAGAATGTATAACACCCCTGTAACGCTAAAAGCTGTTCTTGAAAAGGATCCCGATCCTTCGTTTGATTTTACTGAAGATACGATTAAAAGAATCGAAAACAGTCAGTTTATAAATAAATACTACAATGGGGTTCAAATACTCTATAATCAATCGGGAGGGGCAAGGATGGGTTACTCCATCTTCGGAGCCGAAGGCATTGCTCCTACTCTTACCGCTTCAACAAGTAGGCACTATGAGAGGTATCGGGTGGGAGACAGATTCAGGAGACTGACGAATACTGAATATGCCAGAATACAGGGTTTCCCGGATCATCATTGCGATGCGACATCACCATATAATCAGTATAAGCTGTATGGAAATGCCGTTCCACCAAGGATGATTTCTTATGCAATGGATAGAATGATCAAGCAAAAGTACAGAAGAATAGAAAAACAAACCTTTGACCTTTTTGATTTGATGGAGGTAGTATAGTACTCATGATTCAAAAAAGAAAAGAAATAATCATCAAAAGCACCCCGCTGATACTTGAAAAGCTCAATGAAATCCTGACAGGTCAGCATCTTGATGAGATCACACCGATTTTGGCAAGAATAGACAGAACAGGAGAGCTTCCGCATTGGTTTAACGCTTTGAGCACCGAGGGTCGCCTTCCAAATCTTGACGGCAAACAGTTGGAAGCATTATCGAAAAGTTGCTTGTATGCGTTCTGGAAAAGTTCGTGTTTGATTCTAGCCTTCAGTTAAGTGTTAATCCGGCAAGAGGCGTTGATATTCCGGAATTGGAGCTCGGAATCAAATCTCCGTCTACTAACTATTGTACAAGCGAACCATACTTCTCGGCATACGAGAGACTGCTGGGAAACGAATATGATGTTATCGTGCTTTTAACAAATTATCAGGATGCAAAAAAACGTACTCCTTTCAGCCTTCAAATTCTGAAAATAGAGTATTTGAGCGGAAGCGAGATAGCCGATTCAAAGCTTTGTAGCTTTGCAAAGGCAATTAGGGAGCAGTATCCTGATGAGTTTTTCCAGAAGAAAATCATTAGGTTTCTCGCATACGTTAATCAGAGTGATTGGGAAGCGAATTGCATTCTACGGTTAATCGACAGCGTGATGATACAGCACAAATCATTATCTGCAAGTATCAATAGATGCCAGAAAGATTTCCGAAAAAAGAACGATAAAAAATCAAAAGATGGAGAGGCCTTGATACCACATGATTCGCTTGAAAGAATACTCGGAGTTAGCAAGATCACTCCTCCCGAGCAAGGGATAGTGGCTGCGGCAGAGAACTGGGTCATACTAACGCAAAAGGATAACGGCAGATATCCGAATGACAATGAATGGCACCGTTTTCAGACAAGTCCTTTAAACGGCAAAATCGGAATGAGCTTCGCGCTACAATGGCGTTATAATTTCGGAGTTTTGTTTAAAGCGAAAACTAAGAGAGAGTAATGAATTGAATTCTGTATATTGACTGTTGTTTCAAAACGCATATAGGTGAACAACGGATAATTATCTACGTCTGATCATGGGAGAGACAAATAAATATATAGCTTCGCTCCCGCGGGGCCATATTGCCATTCGCGCTTTAAAATGCTAAAATATAACGGTATTTTTAAGACGGAGCGGGGGAGAGCGGCGCTTTCCTTCATCTTCGCCCGAATAAAAAACACAAAGACTTTTCGGAGGCAAAAAATGAAGATCTCTCAAAAAGCGCAGGCCTGCAATCTTTCGCCCATGCGCAAGTTCCATCCCTATGCGGTTGAAGCCAAGGCTAAGGGCAAGAAGATCTACCACCTCAATATCGGTCAGCCCGATATCGAGACCCCGCCCAACTACTACTACGCTATCCAGAACTTCGACAATCCGGTTCTTGAATATGCGGCTTCCCCCGGTATGCCCGTGCTTATAAAGGCCGTTCAGCATTATTACGATAAGCTCGGCATCCACTACGATGAAAGCGAGATCCTCATCACCACCGGCGGCAGCGAGGCGCTTCAGATGCTGATGCTCTCCATTCTGGACGACGGCAGCGAGGTCATCATCCCCGAGCCCTTCTACCCCAATTACAATACCTTCGTAAAGAGCGCGGGCGGCGTTATCCGTCCCATCACCACCACTCCCGAGGGCGGCTATCGCTACGCCTTCCGTGAGAAGCTCGAGGAAGCTTATAATGAGAATACCCGCGCCATCATGTTCACCAACCCCGGCAACCCCACCGGCGTCGTGCTCACTCCCGAGGAGCTCCGCACCATCGCGGACTTTGCCAAGGAGCATGACCTGTACGTTATCGGCGACGAGGTCTACCGTGAGTTCGTATACGGCGGCGAGCAGCTCGCCACCATCGGCCAGTTCGAGGAGCTTGCCGACAACGCTATCATAATCGACTCCGTTTCCAAGCGCTTCTCCGCCTGCGGCGCGCGCATCGGCGCCATCATCACCCGCAACAAGGAGCTCATCCAGAACCTTCTCAAGTTCTGCCAGGCGAGGCTCTCGGTTGCAACGCTCGATCAGGTCGCTTCCGCGGCGCTCTACAACGTAGGCCCCGAGTATTTCGAGAAGGTCCGCAAGGAGTACAAGCTCCGCCGCGACACCTGCTATAAGAAACTGCTCGAGATCCCCGGCATCGTCGTCAAGGAGCCCCAGGGCGCGTTCTACATGATGGCGGCTCTGCCCGTTGACAATGCGGACAGCTTCCAGAAGTGGCTTCTCACCGATTTCGATGACAACGGCGACACCGTCATGTTCGCTCCCGGCGAGGGCTTCTATGCCACCCCCGGCAGGGGCAAGAACGAGATCCGCATCGCGTACGTTCTCAAACAGCAGGATCTTGAAAGGGCGATGGATCTGCTCGCTCTCGGCATCAAAAAGTACAACGAGACCCATAAATAATCGCCGTATTGAAGCAAAACAGCATTCTGCCCGCATCGGTCACGGTGCGGGCGGTTCTGTTAAAATAAAACGGGCGTTTTACGCCCAAAATCCGTCCGTCACCCCCAAAAATCCCGAAGGAAAGGCGTTTTCTTGGAAAGCTATTCCCATCTTGCTAAGCTGTACGACGGCTTTATGAACGAGGTCGATTACAATGCGTGGGCGCAATACGTTTCGCGCCTGTTTCGCCGCGCCCTCAATATGGACGGATGCGCCGCCTTCCCGCGTGCGCCGCGCATCCTCGAATGCGGTTGCGGCACGGGGAATATCACCGTTCCGCTTGCAAAGCTCGGCTTCGATGTCACCGCGAGCGATATTTCGGACGAGATGCTCGCCGTCGCCTCCGAAAAAGCGCGCTCGGCCGGACTGAAGCTCCCGTTCGTTCGGATGGATATGACCGCGCTCACCTTCAACAGGCCGCTCGACGGCGTTATCGCCTGTTGCGATTGCGTGAATTATCTGACGGGCGAGGAGGACGCAGAAAGCTTCTTCCGCGCCGCGCATTCCGTATTAAAACAGGGCGGTGCGCTGATCTTCGACGTCTCATCAAAATACAAGCTTGAGACCGTGCTCGGAAACAGCGCCTTCACCGATGAAAACGAAAATGCCGTCTATTTCTGGCAAAATAACTACGACGAAAAAAGCAAGCTCATCGAGATGAAGCTTGACTTCTTCACCAAAACCGATAAAACGCGGGACGGCGAAAGCCTCTACTCGCGAAGCTCGGAAACGCATATCCAGCGCGCACACACGGAAGCGGAGCTTATGAGCGCTCTTAAAAGGGCGGGCTTTTCCCGCGTCGAGTGCTTCGGGGAGTTTACCTTCGAGCCGCCAAAGCCAGATTCGGAGCGAATTCAGTTCCTTGCGGTGAAATAGTTTGGGCATGGACGCCATTAAAATAAAACTTAACGAAAGAGCAAAAAACGGGATATACCGATTTAAAGGATAAACAAGATGGAAATTAAAAACAAGGATATCATGTACGGCGGGCTTCTCTTCAATAAAACGGTCAAGTTCATGGCGATCTCGGGAACCGAGATGGTCGAGACGGCGCGCGAGCTGCATTCCCTAAGCCGCGTCTGCACCGCCGCGCTCGGCAGGCTCCTGCTCGCCGTTTCGATGATGAGCGCAAGGCTCAAGAACGAGACAGACAGCATAACCGTTACCTTCGCGGGCGGCGGGCCTGCGGGCAACCTTACCGCCGTCGGGCATACGGGCGGCATCGTCAAGGGTTGCGTCACCAATCACGAGGTTGAGCTCCCGCTGAATGAAGCAGGAAAGCTCGACGTGCGCGGCGCGGTCGGAACGCTCGGCGAGATGCGCGTTATCCGCGACCTTTCGCTCAAGGAGCCCTATATCGGCAGATGCGCGCTCGTAAGCGGCGAGATAGCCGATGATTTTGCGAATTATTTCCTAACCAGCGAGCAGCAGCCTTCGCTCGGGTATCTCGGCGTGCGTGTTGAGCCCGCAAGCGGCAGGGTGCGCTCGGCGGCGGGTCTCATGCTCGCGCCGCTCCCGAACTGCCCCGATGAGGATATCACCCGCCTTGAAGAGGTCGCTTCCGAGATATCCATGCTCTCAAAGCATATCGACGAGGGCGAGGACCTTCGCGGCGCGCTAAGTAAGCTCTTTGACGGCATGGAGCTTGAAATAACGGACGAGCTTTCGCCCGAGTACCGTTGCGATTGCTCGCGCGAGCGGCTCGAGAGCGTCATAATCTCGCTTGGCGAGAAGGAGCTCACCGATATCATCGAAACCGACGGAAGGGCGGAGCTTATTTGCTCGTTCTGCCAAAAGAAATACGTTTTCACCGAACCCGAGCTTCGCGCCCTTTTGACAGAGGCGCAAACAAGGGAGGACGCTTTTAATGAGTGATCGCGACAAGAAAAACGACAACGTGAGCCGCATCGGGCGCGTCATCAGCATATCGGGCAGCGTGAACAGCCTTGTAGACAGAGGCGACGAGCTATCCGATAAGGGCGATTTTATCGCCGCGCTGAAGCTCTATCGGCGTGCGCTGAGGCTTCGCCCCGCAAACGACGATATCCGCCTTCGAGTTGTGGATACGCTTCTCGATATGAACTGCTTCACCGAAGCGGCGGGTGTGCTCGCGCCCGTGCTCATACAGGGGAGCCAAATCCTAAGGCTCGTCATCTTCCGCCTTGCGCATTGTATGCTCGGAAGGAGCGAATTTCGCGCCGCAAAGCAACTCTTCATGCTTTCATTGAGCGCAGGAGATGAGGATGATGTTTCGGACGAGCTCGGCTATGAGGACGCTGCGAACGCCTTCGACTGCATAGCGGTGTGCGATCAGTACATCGAGGAGGAGGCGGAGGAAAAGCGCTTTCTTCGCGATTTCGACGAGGTAGAGGTTGAGCGCGTGCTCGAAACTGCGGGAAAGCTCAGCGAGCAGGGCAGGTTCGACGAGGCGATACCGCTTGCCGAAAGCGCCTACGGTTCTCATCCCGACTCCATGGAGCTTTTCACCGATCTGCTTTTGAATTACTACTGCGATCGAAGGCTCAAGGAGGGCAGGGAGCTGTACGAAGCTTCATCCGATCGGTTCAAAAAGGATTTCACAGTGCAGTGCTGCGCTGTGCTCATTTACAATGCGCTCGGCGAAGCGGAGAGGGTCGAGAAGCTCGTTTCCCTCATAACGGGGCATAATCTTGAGCCGATAAACGATATAGTGCGCGCCTATACCGTTATGATGGAGATAGGCCACTATGAAAAGGCGTTCGATTATGCCGAGGATCTCTGCGATATCGAACCATTTAACCGAAATTTCATCCACTTCGCGGCGCAGGCGGCGTACTGCTTAAACGATATCTCCTACGCCAAGCAGTGCTATGAGCGTATTCTTGCGATAGAGCCCGCAGATTCCGTGGCGTACTACTTCAAAAGGGTGTGCCTTGAAACGCTCGAAAGCGGCGAACGCGCGCATTATCAGATAGAATACACGGTGCCGCCCGCCGAATTCCTGCGCCGCGTCGAGCGCTCCGAGGAGATCGCGAACATGAACGCCGACGAGGCTGAGGAACTCTATTCGCTTAGCCGCGACGAGGTGCTGAGGCTGACCGATTGGTCGCTGAACGACAGGAGCTGTCCCTACGGCGATATGTACCTGACGATTCTCGAAAGATTCGACGCAGGCTATGCCGAGGGCATCATTAGGCGCATACTCGTTGAACCCGAGAGCACGAAGGCGCTTCGCAGAGCCGCGCTGACGCATCTAAACAGCCTTCGTCCCGACGAGAAGTTCATGCTCTATGCGGACGGAATCGTGAACGTCTGCTCATTCGGGCGTGGACCCGACAACTATTCCGAATGGCCCGAATGCTATCGAAAGATCGCCGAGCTCGTCTGCTCCCGCATTGCGGAAAAGGCGGGGGAATTGCTGCCTGCGGCGGCGAGGCTCTGCTATCTCTACACTTTGGGTAACTATAAGTCCAAGCCCCGCCTTCCATACGGACAGACCGAGGCGATGGCGGCGGCGATTGAGTATTTCCTGCTTCGCGAGAATGAAAAGTACGAAACGCCCGATATCCATGCGTTCGCGGCGGAGCTGGGCGTGACGGCGAAACGGATAGAGAACGCCCTGGTTCGCCTTCTCAGCGTAAAGGTTCCCGACGGCTTCCCCGATGACAGCGGCATCAACTTTGAAAGCGATGACGGGCTTAGCTCCGGGAATGAGAGCGCAGATGCCGAAGCAAAGAAAGGAACCGCGCGCTTTGCCGATCTTATCGATATCGGCGATAGAAACGGCGGCGACGACGAACCGAACGAATAGGCGAAAGCTTAAAAAGCAGCAAAACGGAAAACGCGAATATGAATTTTTTTGCAACCTGTAAAATAGGGCTTGAATCGCTCGTTTCAAACGAACTGAAGGAGCTTGGCATCGAGGTCACGGCGGTACACGATGCGCGCGTTGACTTTTCGGGAAGCTACACCGACATGGCGACGGCGCTTATTTACCTTCGCACGGCGGAGCGCGTGCTTATGCAGGTCGGCTCCTTTGAAGCATTGAACTTTGAACAGCTCTACGAGGGCGTTCGCGCGATTGAGTGGAAAAACTATATAAATAAAAATAATTTTATCCATGTAACGGGAAAATCGGCGAAAAGCAAGCTCTTTTCGGTCTCGGACTGTCAGCGCATCTCGAAAAAAGCGATAGTAGATTCGCTTTCTTCAGCATATGGGCTCAAGATACTGCCCGAAAACGGCAATCGCATCATCGTTGAGATAGGCATACTGCGCGATCAAGTCACCGTCGCCCTCGACTGCTGCGGCGCGGGGCTTTCGCGGCGCGGGTATCGCACCTACAACGTGCCTGCTCCGATATCCGAGACCCTTGGCGCGGCGATAGTTCTGCTCTCGGGTTACAAGGCGGAGCGCCAATTCATCGATCCGATGTGCGGCTCGGGCACGATGCCCATCGAGGCCGCAATGATCGCCACAAATACCGCCGTCGGCTTGAACCGAAGCTTTGCTGCCGAGGAGTGGCATTTCATCCGCGAAAACGCTTTCGAGCTTGCACGCGAGCGGGCGCGGGACTGCGCTATGAGCGTTCCCTTCGATATAACGGGCTCGGATATAGACGCGCACTCGATCGAACTTTGCAAAAAGCACGCGAAAAAGGCGGGCGTTATGCTCTCTTGGCGCGTGGCATCCGTTCTCGATTTTAAAGAGGAAAGAAGCGGGGGAGTACTCTGCTGCAACCCGCCCTACGGCGAGCGCCTTATGGAGAAGCGCGACGCGGAGAAGCTCTACCGAAATATGCATGAGGTCTTTTCGCATCTCGACGGTTGGAGCGTGAACATAATCGCATCGCACCCCGAGTTTGAGCGCGTCTACGGTCAAAGGGCGGATAAACGCCGCAAGCTCTCAAACGGCGGCATGGTCAGCACACTCTATCGGTATTATCCGAGGTATTCGGATCGGCGCGATAGAGCCGAGCGCGCCGAATTTGAAAACGGAAAGAAAGACTGATAAAATGAAGAAAATAATGCGCTGCATTCTCGCCGCTTTTCTATGCTCAATAATGCTTTTCGCCGTGGCGTGCGGTCTGCTCGGTTCCACCGAGGAGGAAAAGGGCGCGTGGCTCATGGTCAAGGAAGTATACTACGGCTCAGAAGGCAGCGAGCTTTCGCGGCATGAATATGAATACGACGAGCGCGGCAACAACATCCTGCATTCCTATTCCTTGAGCAGCGGAACCATGTTCCGCATGGAGAGCGAATACGATGAAAAGGGCAGGGAAACCATTCGAAGGGTCTTTGACGGCAGCTCCGAATCGCTATATGAATTCACCTATTATGATGCTGAAAACTATTGTAACTGGATCGCTTCAAATGAGGACGGCACCGTCTTCAATATGGGAATGATCCTTTATGACGAAAACGGAAACGAGCTTTCATCCTCGATCCTCAATTCGGACGGAACTCTCTTCTATCGCATCGAACACGAATACGATGAAAGCGGCAGTGAAACGGCGTATAGATACTATAACTCCGACGGCAGCATATTATCATGGTGGGAAAACGAATACGATGAAGCCGGCAGGCTGATCGAGCAGAGCGCTTTCGACGAAGGCATGGACAGCGCTTTAAAGTACGTTTACGAGTATGACGAAAGCGGCTGTGCCGTTAAGGCGACCTGCTTCGATGAGGATGAAAGAGTATGCGGCCGGATCGAATACAAGTACGACGAAAACGGAACCCGAGTTGAGACCATCTTTTTCAACACGGATAACAGCGTGGACTCGACCATCAAATATGAATACCAGTTCTTTGAAAACGCGCCTAAAAGCAAAGAAAACCGGAACCCGTAAACAAGAATAGGCATAAAATACCGCCCCTCAGGCCGAGAGGCGGTTTTGTTTTGAAATGAGCGGCAACGGAAATTCCGCGGGAATTTCAACCTCAACTATTCATTATTCACCATTCACTAAAACCATCACATCATATCCGCATTTCGTCTGTCCATACTGCGCTTTGCGTCCCTTTCGGCGATAGCGTGGCGCTTATCGTAGAGCTTCTTGCCCTTTGCGACCGCGAGCTCAAGCTTGACCCTGCCGTCCTTTAGATAGATGCGCAGTGGGATGAGGCTGTATCCGTCCGCCTGCGAGAGCGAGCCGAGCTTGAGTATCTCGCGCTTATGGAGCAAAAGCTTTCTCTCGCGGAAGGGGTCGCGGTTGAAGATATTTCCCTTTTCATATGGCGAAACATGCATACCAACAACGAACGCCTCGCCGTTTTTTACCTTGGCGTAGGAGTCCTTGATATTGACCTTGCCCATTCGGATGCTCTTGACCTCGGTTCCAACGAGCGCGAGGCCGCATTCGTATGTCTGCTCAATAAAGTATTCGTGCCTTGCCTTGCGGTTTTCGGCAAGCTGCTTTTCGCCGCGTTTGATTGGCATTTGCTTTCACCTCGAAATACCGATTAAGTATTGATAATATAGAAAAAAGCGCAGTGCCCGAAAGCACGGGTACCGCGCGGAAAACCGTTCAAAAAGCTCTTGCCCTTATCACTTGACGATGAGGAGAAGGAGCGCAAGCACGCCAACGACGGCGGCAAGGATGATGGTCAGCTTCTGAAGCTTCGCTTCCTTGGAGGCTTTTGCGCTGCGGCTGCGGCCGAGGGCGGTGGTGTCGTTGCCGAAAGCGCTGCCGAGACCGGCGGTCTTCGCGTCCTGCATCAGGATGATGACAACGAGAAGGATCGAAACGACGATGAGAAGTATATTGATGATAACTCTGACAGTAGGCATAATAACTATCCTTTCATTATTTAACTGCTCCCGACATTATAGCATGCTTGACGGTAAAATGCAAGAGTTTTTGCGCCCGGTTTGCCTTATTGGAATTTATATAAGTTGTTTTCGGTGGAAAGCGGGGGGCTGAACCGCTTTTTTTCGCCGAAATACTTGAGTTTTTCGGTGAACTGTGCTATTATTCCAATGTAAAATGGCTGAGTGTGCGCTTATTGGAGGATACGTTCGATGGATCGCTCGCGGCTCGTTGAAAAACTGCATATCTCTTCCATAGATGAGCGCTGCGCCATCTTAGCGCGGGAGCACGGTCTCGGCGTTGAGATCGCCGAATTCTGCTGGGCGTATTATATCGATAATGAACGCGAAGCTCATATCGAAAACTGCCGCAAAATGATGGCGGGCTCAAATTCTTTCTGGTTCCATGCGCCCTTTGCGGAGCTCGCCCCCTGCGCGATAGACCCAAGGGCGAGGGAGCTTGCATTCACTCGGTACATGCAGGCGGCTCAAATAGCGGAGCAGCTCAACGTAAATCACCTTGTCATACACGGAGGCTATATCCCATACGTGTATTACCCGGAGACCTACGTCGAGCAATCGGTGATTTTCTGGAAGGAGTTCCTTGAAAAGGCGCCGAGTGGGCTCGTGATCGCGCTTGAAAACGTTATGGAGCCCTCGCCCGAAATGCTCGTTAAGATAGCCGAGGGCGTCGCCTCGCCCCGTCTCGGGCTTTGCCTCGATATCGGGCACGCGAACTGCATCGTTTCAAAAACGCCGCCCGAGGATTGGATAGCGCCGATGGCAGAGCATCTTTTCCATGTTCACATCCACGACAATCTCGGCGAAAACGACCTGCATCTGCCGCTCGGCGAGGGCAATATAGCGTTGGAGCATATCCTCGACACCGTGCTCGACACCTGCCCGAAGGCAAGCTTCACCATAGAAAACATGCACGCCGAGGCCTCGATACGCTTCCTTGTCGAAAAGGGCTATATTGAGCGCAGTAAGCGCGGATAAATAAAAATACTACTTAATTTTATAAAAGCTGGTGAACCCTATGAACGAACATGAACTCAAATCTCTAATTAGCTCCATCGAGCCCGCGTCAAGAAGCGCGCTCGAGCTTGCCGCAAGGCGTCAGAGCGAGCTTGCCAAACCCCCGGGAAGTCTCGGAAGGCTCGAGGAGCTCTCCATACGCATCGCCGGAATGACGGGCAAGGTGAAGAACGAGCTTGAAAAGCGCCGCATCGCGGTCTTCGTTGCCGATAACGGCGTTGTGGACGAGGGCGTTGCGGTAACTCCAAAGGACGTTACGCTCAAGCAGGCCGTCAACATGACCCTGCATAAAACGGGCATGTCCGCGCTCGCTGAGTTTTTCGGCGATGAAACGCGCATCATCGACGTTGGCATCGACTCGGACGAGGAGTTTGAGGGCATCATAAACCGCAAGATAAGGCGCGGAACGAACAATATCCGCTCGGGCGCCGCAATGACGCGCGAAGAGGCGGTGGCGGCGATCGGCGTTGGCGTGGGCGCTGCCAAAAGAGCGAAGCAGGACGGCGTAAACGCCCTCGGCATCGGCGAGATGGGCATAGGCAACACGACCACCTCCGCCGCAGTGCTCGCCGCTATGATCGGCGCGGATCCGGCGAACGTTACGGGGCGCGGAAGCGGACTCACCGACGCGGCGTTCTATAAAAAGGTTCAGGTCATCCGCGACGCGCTGAACTGGAACGCGCCCGATCCGCGCGATCCTGTGGATATCATCTCCAAGGTCGGCGGCCGCGATATCGCCGCGATGACCGGCGCATTCCTCGGCTGTGCAAGCGAGCGCATACCTGCGGTTGCGGACGGCTTTCTATCCACCGTTGCCGCGTTCTGTGCCGTGCGCCTATGCCCCGAGGTGCGCGATTTCG
>JAFZJT010000317.1 GCA_017553815.1 Clostridia bacterium | reverse complement strand
TCCTGCTGCGGTTTTCGGTTATCATGATTATACCATGCCTCGGATTTCTTTTCAAACGCGGAGCAGCAGTCCGATCCCCTATGCTCCGCCACGCAAAAAAGGCACAGGTGAAACCTGTCATTGTCTTCGAATCGGCTCTGAGTCGATATGGGGAGATCACCGGGCTGCTGAAAAGCGCCGCACTGCGGCCCTTTTCTCGGCTTACGCCGCCGCAGCCGTTCGAATCCCCTATGCTCAATAAAAGCATCAAAAAACAGGGCGTTTTTACGCCCTGTCTTTTTGATGGTGGGACAGTATCATTCAACGCTGAACATGTGCCGCAGTCAGCCTCTTCTTCATTTTCAAAGGCTTTTTCGATATCGTCGAGCGGGATATCCTTTTCCCTCTGCGGAGTATTGCTCGCATTGACGATCAGCGTGAAATGGTCGTCATATAGATAAACGGCGTGGACGAAGATATTGATTATCGCCCTGCGCTTTTCAAGATCCAGCAGCGGCATGGTGCGGATGTAATCAAGGTATGCCATGACTTGAGGCTCCGAGAGATACACCTTGCGGTTGAGCTCTGCTGTAAGCTGTTTTTCAAGCTCCGTTTTATCCGCTTTGCGCTGCTCAAGACGCTCGGTAAGCATATCTGCCGATTGCCCGGTTTCGATCATCCTCCAGAGGTTATCGATCGCGGTTTCGGCTTCGCGTATCGCTTTGCGCAGGGATTTCACCGTCAGGCTGTCCGGATCCCTTCCGCATTCCTCAGCGACCCGCTTCGCTATGAACGCGATGTTTTCATCAGTCAAAAGGCTGAGGCATGCGTCGATCACTCGGTCCTCGATCTTCTGTTTGCCGATGACCTTTTTATCGCATTTCCCACGGCGGGCTTTCTTGCAAACATAATACGGATAGTATGCACCGGAACGGCTCGTACCGCCATAACCGGTCATCATTTCCTTGCAGTGGCCGCAGAATAGTTTTGTCGTGAGCAGATACTCACCTTCGCCCCGCGTGCGTCCGGGAACATGCAGATTTTTGTCAAGCATAACCTGTACCCTTTCAAAAAGATCGTCGTCCAGTATCCGGGGCATTCCGCCCGGTGTTTCCTTGCCGTCATAGATGTAGATGCCGAGATAACGACGGTTACGGAGCATCTTGCTGAGGCTGTTATAGGTAAAATCCTTCCCGAGGGAGGTCTTGACCTTGCGTCTCTGCAGATCCTTAATTATCTCGGCCTTTGTCTGACCTCGCGCGAATCGCTCGAATGTCTCGCGGACTATCGCCGCTTCTTCCTCGTCGACGCGGAAGGTCTTATCGGGATTGACCTTAAAACCCAACCCGGGATTGGAACCGTTGGAGATACATTTCTGTGCGTTTATCCCCATACCCCTCCGGATCTTGAGCGAGAGCTCTGCGGAGTAATACTCCGCCATGCTCTCCAATACGCCTTCGACGAGTATTCCCGAAGGATCGTCGGCAATGTTCTCCTTCGCGGATATCACTCGAACGCCGTTTTTCTTCAGCTTTGCCTTGTTGATAGCACTGTCGTAACGGTTTCTCGCAAAACGGTCGAGCTGATATACGAGTATCGCCTCAAATGTGTGCTTTTCCGAATCGGCTATCATTCGCTGAAACTCGGCACGGTTGTCGGTGGTTCCCGAAACAGCTCGGTCGATGTATTCTCCGACGACATTATGACCGTTTGCCTCCGCATACTCATGGCAGACCTTCAGCTGACCTTCGATCGACTGCTCCGTCTGGCTGTAGCTCGAAAAGCGGGCGTAGATGACTATGTTCATACGCGTCTCCTTTCTTTCGCTTTGCCGTAATGATAACAGAAGCCCGCAGCATAGTCGAATGTGTGGGCAAAGTTATTTTTGATAATCGGTGTGATCGCGGAGCCATTCCTCATACCACAGCCTCCCTTCGTCGCTTTGAAAGAAAGCCTTGATATCCGGCGCAATGGCCTTGGCGAATTCTTCAAGCAGGTTTTCTTCATACTCTATCTTCGTTTCTTCGTTTTCGGGCATATCTATCTCTCTTCCTCTCTGATCCTTTGCAGATGCTTCTTGTAAAACGCACAGGCCTTGATTATGAATTCCTGTACACGCTTGGGCTCGGCGTCGGGCAGATACTTGCCAATGCTGCTCATGGGGATACTGACCTTTTCCTTCTGATTGGGCTTTTCTTCCGCCATGATGGCAGCGATGATGTCCTCATTGAGCTTGCCTTTTCCACTAAGCTTTTTCAGCCGGCACGCCTGGGAAAGGGAAGGCGTCGCGAGCGTAACGCCGATCTCTGTGAAAAGCATTTCCTGTTCCTCCTGAGAGAGGTAGGAAAGCTCCACCGCGGGAGTGAACGCGATGCGTTCTTCATCCACCATGCGGAGAAGGGGCGGGATGAGGTTGGTCAGGCGGATGAAGCGCTGGACTGTCATACGTCCCTCGCCGGTTCCTTCCGCGACTAATTCATCTGCCCGTAACTTCGTCACAACTTGTGACGAAGTTAAATCCGATCGATTACCTTGGCGTGCAAGAGCCTCAATTTTCAGCTTATACGCAAATGCCTTTTCGCTTGGAAGCAGGCGTTCCCTGTGCAGGTTGCTGTCAACGAGCGCTACCGCGGCTTGATCCCTCGTCATATCCATCTCGATGGCGGGAATAGTGGTAAGCCCCGCCCGCTTCGCCGCGTGGATCCGCCTGTGCCCGGATATGACCTCATAACCACCCTCGATCGGGCGTACGTTGATCGGCGTCATAACGCCGTGCTCTTCAATGCTCTCGACGAGCCTGTCCATCTCCTCGTCGTCGACCACCCTGTACGGGTGCTCCTTGAAGTGACGAAGCTCCGAGATGCTGAGTTCCTTGATGGTTTCTTTTGTATTGTTTGTATTCATATTGATTCTCCTTGTAAGTTGATTCTGAAATAGAAAGGCGCCCGCTTTCACGAGCGCCTTGGGTAGTTGCTTATACCCGTTTGGGTATAACGACGAGTGTTCAAATCGTATTTATACCATTTCGGGTATAATTATTGATTTAGCTATTGACATTACACCTTAAAGGGTATAAAATGATTACATAAATATCTTTGGGTGAGGGCATACTATGAACAAGATAGCTCAATTCATAAAGGAAAGCCGTAAGCAGGCCGGGCTGACGCAGGAGGAATTCGCGCTGCGTTCAGGACTCGGGCTCAGGTTCGTACGCGAGCTTGAGCAGGGCAAGGCGACCGTGCGGATGGATAAGGTCAACATTGCCCTCGGGATGTTCGGATATGAAGCCGTTCCGGGCAGAAAGGAAAGGTCTGAGGAATGACTACTTTCAGAACAGCTTACATTTACGTGCGCGACAGCTTTGCCGGGCTTCTTTCGGAGACCGACGAGGGCTACGTTTTCGAGTACGACAAAGCCTATTTATCAAGCCCCGGCGCATCCCCGGCGTCACTCACTTTGCCTCTGTCGGAAACTCCGTACGTATCGAAAACACTCTTCCCGTTTTTCGACGGACTCATTCCAGAAGGTTGGCTGCTCGAGGTCGTCAGTCGGAATTGGAAGCTCGATCCTCAGGACCGCTTCGGACTGCTGCTCGTCGCCTGCCGTGACGGTATCGGCAACGTGAGCGTGACAGATCAAAAGGAGGCGATAGAATGAACTGCCTTTGCTGCGGGAAACCGCTGAAAACCGAAAACGGAACGGGCTGGCATGCAAGCTGCATAAAGCGTTTTTTCGGGACCACCGTCCTTCCCTCAATAGAACTTGACGACGATACCCTTGCCGCGCTCGTCAAAGAGAGCACGAGCCGTGGTTTTACCGTGCCCGGCGTGCAGAAAAAGCTTTCGCTCCATCTGATGTCCGGACGCGGGCAGACGCCGCGCCTCACGCTGGTTAACTATCCGACCGGTTACATACTGAAGCCACAGGTGGAGGCTTTCACGGCGCTTCCCGAATCCGAACATCTTGTTATGCAGATGGCGGAGCGGCTGCGTATCAAAACCGTTCCGCATGCGCTCATAGGGGCAAGCTCGGGATATGCTTTCATAACCAAACGCGTGGACAGGATCATCGACCGCGCGGACGTGAAAAAGTTGGCCATGGAGGATCTCTGCCAGCTTGACGGCCGATTGACGGCGGATAAGTACAAGGGCTCATACGAGCGCTGCGCAAAGCTGATCAAGCAGTACTCCTCAGTTCCCGCACTCGATCTGGCCGAGTTCTTCCTTCGGATCGCGTTCTCGTTTGCCGTCGGGAATTCCGATATGCACCTAAAGAATTTTTCGCTCATAGAAACCGCTCCCGAAAGCGGCGAATACGTCCTTTCGCCCGCATACGATCTGCTTCCCGTGAACCTTGTTATGCCCGAGGACAAGGAGCAGCTTGCGCTGACCCTGAACGGCAAAAAGGCCAACATCCGACGCAAGGACTTCCTTGTTTTTGCCAATACGATAGGCATAACGGAAAAGGCGGCAAAGGATATGATCGATAAAACCGTCGCCGCCCTTCCCAAGTTCATTCAAGACGCCGAAGCATCGCTCCTTCCCGACGACATGAAAGCCGGGCTGATAAGCCTGATGGAGCAAAGGTGTGAGACGCTTAAGGGTTGATCACCGTTCTTCCTCCCGATACATCGGCTTGCCGTCGATCATCGGCACAATCTCGAACGCCGCCCGCATCTTCGGGATATCGGCCTTGATATCCTCGCAGACGCGCATCTCCCTGCGGACGAAGCGCAGCTGCTTTGTGAGCTCGGCGATCTCGGGGATGGGTTCTTTCGTCCTGCGCTGTTCTTTTCGGAGCGCCTCGCGCCTTGCTTCCAGCTCGCCGTATTCTTCGGCGCGCTTTGCGGCGTGTGCGTCAAGCTGATCCTCGTAGTCGATCCCGTACTTTTCGAGCAGATCATGCTGGCGTATGTACCGCTTGAGTTTCCGGACTTCTTCGCGGTTCACCCGGTAAACGACTTTTTTGCCCTTGCCGATCCACCCCAGCACATACATCCACGAAAGCACCAGTGCGCTGAGACCCATGCCTTTATAGTAAGGCACAGGCGGCTTTTCAGCTCTTGGTATTACAAGCACTTCCGTCTGCCTCTCGAAGCTGTCCCAGAGCATTTCTTCTATGTCATCCTCGGTCATGCTCCTGCCGTCCTTTTTAAGACGCAATGGACGCTTTCCTCCGGGAGGGAGGAAAGAAGGATACTTGCATCGGTAGTCGACTTTATAGCCAAGCTCCCGCATGAGGCGATAAAAGTCCCTGACGTCGGTCGCAAGGTTTATACACTCCCTCATATCGAGATCGAGCATATCCTTCATTGTGAGCTGACCGTCCCTGTGAGCCCGCCATTCCGCGAAGCTCAAGCCATGACTTCGGGGGTTTTCGATAACGTACAGCCCGTGTTCCCGGCAGAGCTCATCGGATACCTCCCTTAACCGCTGATGATCCTTTTTATGGTTCTCGTACTTTCTTCCCGTTCGGAAGGATACGGAATTTACTACAAAATGATTGTGTACGTTCTTTGTGTTGAGATGGGTGGTAACGAGCACTTCGTATTCATCGCCCCACATGCGTCGTGCCGTTTCCATACCTATCGCGTGAGCTTCCTCGGAAGAAACTTCTTTTCCATAGAAGCTCTGGAATCCGTGATAACAGGTATTCCCGCCGAGCTTGCCGTATCGTTTCTTTGTAGCCGTCATCCACTCATACGCCTGCTGCCATGGACAGTTGAGCGCGGATACGTACATGAGCTTATCCGTCTTCCCGGGATCGGAGGTATAGCGTAAGACCTTTTTGAGATCGTCGGTCATATCCTCGGGAGCTATGGTCTTCTCGGGGTTGACCGCGTAATCGATCAACCTTCCGATATTGTCCTTTATCGGCCAGAAGCCGGTTATTGCCCTATCAATCGCCTCTTGTCTCAAAGAAGGCCTTGCGGATATCGGTTAGCAGATCCAGTACAGCCTTCTCAGCTTCAGCCGATAATCCGCCGTTCGTCAGCTCCGAGAGCCTTCCCGTGATATCGAAAAGAGCATCGGTCGGAGCCCCGCGCGGCTCGTATCCCAATGCTCGCTTCCTTACGTATTCGCTGATCGTCAGACCGCACTTTGCGGCTTTCCGGCAAATGGCGTTCTTCTCGGATTTCGTTACCCTCAATTCCAAGCGTTCCTTTTTCTCCTTCATGGCGCCACGCTCCTTGCCGGGGTATTAGGGGCATCCCCTAAAAAGACCGCCGTTCCCCGAAGCGGCGGGACGGAACTTGCCGTACAAGTTCCCTGCTGGCTATCGTTTTTTACATGGATACCCGGCATGCCTACCGGCGGGTTAAGGTGTTTCCGCCGGGCAGGGTTATTCGTGCTTCTATGTGGCGCCGCGGGTGGATCGAACAACCGGGGAGCGGCGCCAAAATCGGGCGGTTTGGCGTCATGTGAACATATCGAGCGTTTCAAGTACATTTCTGTCATTCTCTCTCCTCTGTTCTTCGGTCATTTTCGCGGGAGGCGTGAATGAGGGCTCGGCCTCACGCGGGGCGAGATCGAGCTCCCGTATCTCCTCTCGGAACAAAGCCCTAACGTCATTAAGCGTGAAATCGAACCTCCCGGGATACGAAAGGCGATCGAGATATTCCCCGATCGCCTTTATCGCGAACGCACTCATCGATCCGTGTTCGGCACGGTCTATCTCATGAAGTGCTTCGTAAACCTTCCGCTGAATCGGATCCGATAGGTCGAATCTGACACTAATCCTGCGAGAGTCCTTCATACGCCCCGCTCCGATTTCAGCTGCAGCTCGGCGAGGTATTCGTAACCCTTCGCTGCCGCGCGGATGTCGTCGATGAACCGAACGCGGCTGCCCTTCGTCCGATAGAAGTTTTTGACAAGGCACCCGCCGCCTCCCGTGACGTACAGCGTCATGGTCTGCTCGTCATATCCATGCTCGCGCAGCCTGCGGAATATGCCGCCGACGTATCGCTCCGCGACGGTGCGGATGAGTCTTAGATCGTCCTTCCCGATATCCGCAGTGCCGTTTATCAGCACGCTGTCGATTATCGAGTCGTCGATCTCAGCGCCGCGCTCGCGCATCAGCGCTTCGTGCACGGCGAGCGTGCACTGATGGGTCCCGAACTTCTCCGTGAACATTCGCCCGACCTGCGGCTTGCCGTCGATGATGAACAGCGTGTTCATGGTGCCGTTGCCGATGTCGGCGATGACGTTCACGCCCTTCATCGACGGAGCATGCTCCGCTACGGCGGCGTACCCCTGTGGGTAGATCCTCGCTCCAACCACGCGGATGTGATAATCCGTATTGCGGAAGGTGAAGCTCACCTCCGCGTTCCGCGTGAGGTACGCGGCGAACTCTGCCTTCTGCCCGGTCGTCCACGTGAGCGGCAGCCCCGCGGCGATGATAACGTCCGCTTCGGTCAGACCTTCGTCTTTGAGCTCCATCGCGATCCCCGCGAGCGTGAGCAGGTAATAATCCTCGTCGCTCTGCTTCTGGGGCACGAATTCCTTGTGCCCCTCGCCAATGACGTAGTACCTCCCGCCGTACACGAGCATGTCGCTCGTGAACAGCGGCTCATGATCGTAGCCCGCGATACCCGCCTTGAAGATGTGGTTCGCGGTCTTGATGTTCCCGTAACCGTGGTCGACGCCGATGATATAGGCGTCATTGATTCTTTTCATTGAATCTCTCCTTTATAGTATTATTTCCCCATAACGCCGGGGATGGGCGGCCCCTTGAGTTCTCTTCCCGCATTGCTGCGGTGCGAAACGTTTTGTCAGATCATGCATCACCTCCTTTCCGCGTTTGCCGCGATCGGTTTTACCGGCTCATTCAGGATACGGTCCATATCCCATTTCCAAGCCAGATGATCGATAACGTCATGCACGTACTTTGTGCGAAGGCGTTCCGATCGCATGATCTCTTTTGTAAGCTTTGGCTTCTCCATTTTTGCTCCTTTCCGCCTCATCGGAGGCAATGTTATTTGATAAAAACTGGGGGTAGTTATTAAATAACAAAACAGTTGATTCCGGAGCCTGAAAGTGGTACAATTATTCGAAAACCGAACGATGGAGAAGACCGTGAAGCTCGAAAGATTCAAGATATTTCAAATACCGGCGAGGAACATAATTGCCACCGCCCGTAAAAAGGGCGACGGGTATAGTTTCGAATTCGATCCGTATGACGATTCGAGCGAATACCTTGTAGAGAAAACATATCAGGATGACTGCCCGATGTTTTATCAGGCAAAGGCCGTGCTGCGGGAACTTGGGATCGATATGCCCTTCGGTGAAGACTGCCTTTCCGAGACTTTCATCTATATCGACTTCTCCGGGATATTCGACCGGAAGCCCGTTGGAAGAGTAAAGGAACAGCAGGAGATTGCCGCGCACATGTTCCGCGAAGAAGGCATTGAGATCTATAAGCGTCAAGGCTCCTGCAGATATGTCGCTTTCGAACGGTCGGCGAGCATGAGCCACAAAAACGTGCTTGCGTTCGTACGCGAGGAAGTGTACGAACCGCTCCGCAAACGGATGATGCTGGGCATGACTATCGGAAAGTGTCAGCTTTCGAAGCTGTATGCGTACAACGGTCTCATGTTCACAAACGGCTTCCGCTGCCTTGACTGCAGCAGTCTTACGGACGACAGCATCATAGTGATCGACAATCCGAAGAGCATAGTCAGGGATGCGGATATCATCACCGTTGAGGATGACGGTACGGATGCTCCGGTTAGGAAATACAGCCGAGTCGAAAAGACCGCCGATATCGAAGTGCTCGAATTCGACGGCGAGGGCATCATATCAAAAGAGTTTGCTTCAAGGCTTGCATGGAGCGGCGAGCATCATTCGTTCCAGATACGTCTGCCGTACATCAAGGGCGTCGTGCATGAGGTGGATATCAAAAAGCTGTTTGCGGAATTGAAGGTCCCCGTCATTCGGGATATCTGGGGAACAGAGCATGACGTGCGCAAGGTCGAAATGATAATAACGAAGAGCATGTTCAAGGGTTTCGGCTGGATGACGGAGAACGGGCTTTCATGGCGCGAGTACCTTGAAAGATGCGGAGAATACGGTCGCGGGCTGTATGTGTCCGGCATGGATAAGAACAGCACGCAGGATACGACGGAGCTGAATTATCAATTCCTGAATACCCTTGCGATAGACCGCGAGCTGTTCCGTCCGGCCGATCTTCCGTCGGGTTGGGAAAGCTCTCCCGCGAACGATGAAAGGCAGTGGCTCACCAAGACCACCGAGGAACGGTATTGGTCCTATATCGCCGATCCCGATTTCCGAAGAAGGCATTGTATCGATGAGTTGGAGGATACCGAAGAAACACCGTCGCAAAGGCGGAAAGTGCTCCTGCAGGCGGCGATAAAGAACCCGCTCCTGCTCGAAGAACCGATCCTTGCAAGGGAGTTCGAGAAAAAAGCGGAGAGCATCCGCAACGATTACGCGCTGGGGAGGCTCCTTGTCGCAGGGGATAACCGTTATCTTTCCGACGATCTCATGAGACTTTTGGGCTTTATCGTAAAAAACTCCGCCGGGGAAGGCAAAGCGTATAGCTTGCTGGAAAAGGAGTTCCTGCGGGGAAACGAGATGTACGCGCCGCTTCCCGGGTATAAGGAACAGGAGATCTATACGCTCCTTAGGAGCCCGCATATCGCAAGAAACGAAGAAGCGCTCGCCGTGCCGCTTTCGGACGTCGGCAAACTCCGAAAGAAATACCTGTCGCACTTGTCGTATGTGCTGATGGTCGATTCGCGTTCGCTGATCCCGGAGCGTTTGGGCGGCGCGGATTACGACGGCGATATGATAAAGACGATAGCCGATCCCATAGTCAACGGCTGCGTATTCCACGGCTATGAGGCCTCCGGCTCACTGCCCGTATTGAAGATACCAGCTGCCGAACCGCTTATCTCCTACGCGAACGACTGGCAGGCAAGGCTCGATTGCGTCAGAAGCACCTTCTCTTCCCGCGTGGGGCAGATAAGCAACGCCGCGCTCCGAAGGGGCATCGCCGCATATGACGAGAACAGCGACAGCGAAGAGCGTGAGTTCGCGCGCATGGACACGGAAGTGCTCGCTATCCTGACCGGGCTGGAGATAGACTCAGCAAAAAGTGGAGTAAAGCCGGATCTTTCCGAATACCTCGAAAAGCGCAAGGGAAAGAAAAGCCTGTTCCTACGATACAAAAACATCGTTGACGACGCGGAGGATCGTAAATGGTATGAGGCCACAACGCTTGAGCGCATAAAGAACTATATCGGTTCCGTGAAATGGGACAACGTCAGCTCCGATCTCGAGCGTCTGCCATACTATGCGTATATGCTCGAAAAGGGAACTCCAAAGCATGAGCCAAAGCCCGCGCCTTCGGAGGAGCTTTTCGCTTTCGCAAAGGATCCGAATTGGAGGGATACCGTCGATCCTCATACCATGGAGCAAACTAAGGCTATAATATCGGCATACCGTGAAGCGCTGAGCAGGATCCGTTACATAAAGCATCTTCCCGCTGACCGGAGACGCAGGTCCGATATTGAGCAAATACTGTATTCCCGCGGGCAGGAGAACGACTACAGCCTCGATGAGCTGTATGCGCTCTTCGACTTCACAGCTCCGATAACGGTGCGCAAAGCGAGAGCCAAACTTTCCGAAACGAAATGGCACCTGCTCCCGAAGGAAGAAAGAGAGACTGCGCTTTATGACTTTAACATACATGCACTGCTCCGGAAGGCCGAGCTGTTCTGTGATTTCAGCTGCAGCGGCTACAGGGTGCTCGGCGATCTGATCTGTGACGTGGATGATATGAACCGCAAAAACGATATTGCAAAACACATTATCCGCAAGGGCGACGGCAGCGATATCAAGTACCTGCTTTCCGGAGTCAAACTTCACGGTAACTATGAAGAAAGGATAACCCTTAACTGCGTGAACCTCATAGATCCTCCGTACAGAGACGCGGAACGGCTCAGCGAAAACGAGGTCCTTAAATGTGCCGAGGCCTTGGGCGAAAGGGAATTCGCGCTGAAGGTGCTTCCGGCAGCTGTCATGAGGAACGTATCGGAGCCCGTTCCCAGGAAACGCGGGAGGAAAAAGAAATGACGAATGAATGGAAGGAATTCAAAGCCTATACCGGCAAGCCGGTCTATCGGTCGTCCGCGAAAAAGGATCGGTCTTTCCTCGG
>JAFZJT010000316.1 GCA_017553815.1 Clostridia bacterium | reverse complement strand
TAATCAAGAAGCATCTCACGCCCGAAATGAAGCTTTTGGATCTGGACACGGGCGGCGGGGAGTTCCTGCTCTCCTACGACCATCTGTATGAAAATACGGCGGCGGTGGAGAGCTATCCGCCGAACGTGGAGCTCTGTAAAGAGGTTCTGCTGCCGCTCGGCATCGATTTCAAGGAGGCATACGGCGGCGGCAAGCTGCCTTTCCCCGATGAAAGCTTCGATATCGTTACAAACCGTCACGGCGATTATGACCCCGCCGAGCTTGATCGCATTTTGAAGCCGAACGGCGTTTTTCTGACCCAGCAGGTGGGTGCGGAAAACGACAGGGAGCTTGTTGAGCTTCTGCTTCCGCAAGCTACGGAGCTGCCGTTCCCCGATGCGTACCTAACCGTTAAAATGGCGGAGCTTAAAGAGCGTGGCTTTGAAATTATCGAGTGCGGCGAAGCACGCAGGCCGATACGGTTTTACGACGTTGGCGCACTCGTTTGGTTCGCGCGGATAATCGAATGGGAATTCCCGGATTTTTCGGTCGATACCGGCCTTGACAGGCTCTATGAAGCGCAGCGCATCATCGAGGAAAAGGGCGTTATAGAGGGAAGTATCCACAGGTTCTATATCGTGGCAAGGAAACGCGGATAATTTTTTGCGGATAAACTTTATCGGGAAAGGAACGGGCATGGCGTCGAGCATAGCTCATCTTGCGATAACAAATGAACTGATAAAGCTTCGCTCATTTAAATCCGAAAGTAGGCTGAAGCTTGGCGCGGTGCTCGCGGATTTCGGCATAAGGCGCGAAACTCATCTTCAAATAAGACTTCAAAACGGCAATAAAAGAACCTACGATCTGAATAGATTCCGCGCAGAGTTCGGCAAAAAGCTGCTTGAGGACGATCTCTATCTCGGCTACTATCTGCATCTTATTCAGGATATCGTTTACAGGCGCCTTGTTTACGGCAAATACGCATGGAATCCCACGCTTGAGGGCAATATCGAAAGGCTCCATCGGGATTATTCTATATTGAACGGTGCGATCATCGAAAAATACGGCTTGAAAAACGATATCGCCGTGCCTGAAGGCTTTAAAAGCGAGGGGATAAACCGCCTCGGCGCCTTCGATACAGACCTGCTGCTTGAAAGCATGGCGGGATTCTTTACTTGGCGTGAGGACGGGGAGATATTCTTCTTCACGCGGGAAATGGCGGATGAATTCATAATTGAAGCGGTCAAAACTTGCTTAAGAGAGCTGGATGCGCTTGAAAGCGGCGGTGCGCTCATGGATATGTATGAATGCGCGTGGAGCTGATAAACGCAGTATTGGTATAGGGAGGAAACATGAAGGACTTCACTTTGAACGAAATGCTTGAAATGCAGAAGGCGCTTCAGGAAAAATACAAGCATAAATGGCACGCGCTCACGCCCGAGCAGGGAAAAACGCAGCTTCTTTGGATGATAGGCGAAGTGGGCGAGGTTATCGACATTATCAAAAAGCACGGGGGAGAGAAGGCGTGCGGTGAGTCGGAAATACGCGCTCATCTTATCGAGGAGCTGGCGGACGTGCTTATGTATTATAACGACGTTCTTCTTTGCTACGGAATAACGAGCGACGAACTCAAACAAACTTACGAAGCGAAATTTAAAAGGAATATGGACAGGTGGTAAGCTGTTTGGATCGAAAAAGCGCGCCGATATACGCCACTTCTTAAACGGAAGGCGGCAAAAATGCCATAAAATCAGCAAAAACGCTAAAATTCTTCATTTATCGCTATTGACAAAGTCATTTTGAGTTTGATATAATTTTAATTGCATGGGAGGGGACCATGAAGTAACAAGTATTTCCACTTTTTATGCATGGATATGAGCGTGTGACAGTAGAATTTATAGGACAGTATTAATATTTATGCCCGAAATCAACTGTATTGCTTAACAACACATATTTTTAGAATTGGAGATTTGCATGACACGAGAAGAAATGCTCGAAAAAAGTCTTGAAAGCCTGCGAACCATCGCAAAAGCGCAGGGAGTGAAATCCGTAACCAAATACCGCAAAGCGGAGCTCGTTGATATAATAATGAACGGCGGCTCTGCAGGAAAAGAGCGGAGCGGCTCGAAGGAGGAGCAGCAGGCTCCCGAAGCCGAATCAAAATCAATACGCTTCAATAGAAAAGCAAAGGTTGAGCCCGATCTTTCGGCGGAGGACGCGGCCGAAGCAAACGCAGCGATGCATGAAGCGTCTTCGGCGAGCGAAGCTCAGCCCGAAGCGGGCGGAATGCCGACGATGGATGGAAGGGATATGTTCCCGCCTTCGCAGGTGATGCCGGGCGGCGAGCCGATGCGCCCGCGCATCCAGATGGCGCAGGAGCCAAGGAGCGGCTACACCCTCGGTTATGCGCCGCGCCAGCAGCAGAGCGGGTACAGCCGTCAGCAGAATTCGGGCTATAATCAGCGAAACGATAGGCAGCAGAGATCCGCGCGTCAAAATCAGAATTATCAAAGCCCATACCCGAATTATCAGCAGGATAACTACAGGCAGCGCCAGGACAACTATAGCCAGCCCGTGCGTCAGCAGGATGCTTATTCTCAAAGCAGACAGGATGCGTATTCCCAAACCCAGAGCAGGCAGGATGCATACGCGCATAATCCTTATCAGCAGGATCCATTCATGCAGCAGGATTATCGCGCGCAGCAGAGCTATCAGCCCCAGAATCAGTATCAGCAGTATCCCCAGTATCAGCAGGGCTACCGCCAGGAGGGATATTATAACGCCGAGTACGGCACGAGCAATCCCGCCGTTCCCGAGATACTCGAATCAGGCGAATGCGACGACGCGGAGGGCGTGCTCGAGATAATGCCCGACGGCTACGGTTTTTTGAGAACCGAAAACTATATCGCAGGCACGAACGACGTTTACATCTCAAACTCCCAGATAAGAAGATTCAATCTGCGCACGGGCGACCTTGTTGCCGGAAAAACGCGCCAGACCCTCGAAAACAAGCGCTACGTTGCGCTTATGTACATAACCGCGATAAACGGCATGCCCCCAGAGGAGAGCATGCAGCGAAAGCCCTTTGAGGAGCTCGTGCCGATCTTCCCGAATGAAAGGCTGACGCTTGAATTAAAGGGCGTTGAGCGCAAAAAGAACATCTCCGGCCGCCTTATCGACCTTATCGCGCCGATAGGCAAGGGGCAGAGGGGTATGATCGTTTCCCAACCCAAGGCGGGTAAAACGACGCTTCTTAAAGCGATCGCAAACGGAATAACCGAGAACCATCCCGACGTTCATCTGATAGTTCTGCTTATCGACGAGCGCCCCGAGGAGGTCACGGACATGCAGCGCTCGATAAAGGGCGAGGTCGTGTTCTCCACCTTCGACGAGCTGCCCGAGCATCATACCCAAGTCGCCGAAATGGTCATGGAGCGCTCGATGCGCCTTGTGGAGCACGGCAAGGACGTTGTGGTGCTCATGGACTCGATAACGAGGCTTGCAAGGGCATACAACCTAACTATTAATTCAACGGGCAAAACGCTTTCGGGCGGCATGGACCCCGGCGCGCTTCATAAGCCCAAGCGCTTCTTCGGCGCGGCAAGAAATATTGAAAACGGCGGCAGTCTGACCGTTATCGCAACCGCGCTCGTTGAGACCGGCTCAAGGATGGACGATATGGTCTACGAGGAGTTCAAGGGCACGGGCAACATGGAGGTGCATCTCGACCGCAAGCTCTCCGAAAGGCGCATCTTCCCCGCGATAGATATCTATAAATCGGGCACGAGGCGCGAGGAACTGCTGTTAAACGAGCAGGAACTCGAATGCGCGAATTCGATCAGAAGGTCGCTCTCAAGCGGAAACACCGCGGATGTTACGGAGTTTGTGATAAGTCAGATGTTCAAGACCGAAACGAACGAGGAATTCATGTCGCATTACAAGGGTCTCCATGAAAAGAATGAAAAGGACGGCTTCATCCTTGCAGGAAGAAGTCAGCTCAGATAAATCTTGAGTCAAAAACGCAAAACGGCGGTGGGCTTGCCCATCGCCGTTTTCACTTCATATTCATCGGTTCACAGAATAAACCTCAAGCTCGGAGGTAAAGCTTCCCGCGATACCCGAGGTAACGAAGACCTTGCCGTCCTCGCTCATAAGTATCATGTCGAAGCTCTCGGACGAGTTCCGCCAATATGAGATCGCGTCTTCAAGCCCCATGATATAGCAGGCGGTCGAAAGCGCATCGGCAAGCACGCCGCTTTCCGAAACTATAGTAACGCTTGCAAGCCCGCTTTCGGCGGGATAGCCCGTTTTCGGGTCTATGATATGGTGGTAGAGCCTGCCGCTTTCATCGGTGAAATTGCGCTCGTACGCGCCCGAGGTGATGACGGCTTTATCCTTGACCGAAACAATGCCGAGATATTCGCCGCTGTCCTTTTTGAAGGGATGCACTATGCCGCAGCGCCACGCGCTCCCGTCGGGCTTTCCTCCAAGGCATTGCACATTGCCGCCGAGGGAAACGCAGGCGGAGGTGAGGCCGCGCTCCTTGAAAAGCTCGGTCAGCCTGTTAGAGGTGTAGCCCTTGGCTATGCCGCCGAGATCGACGCCCGAAGCGCCGCCGAGGGAAACCTCGCTTCCCGAAACGCTCAGCTTTTCGCTGCCGATCTGAGCAAGAACCGCGTCTATCTCGGACTTGCTCGGAACGCGGTATTCGCCGCTCGTGAAGCCCCAAATCTCCATCAGAGGAAGCACGGTGATGTCGAAGGCGCCCGTTTCCGAATGTATCTTGAGCGCCTGCATGATGATCAGCGCGGTCTCGCCGCCAACGTCGGCGCTTCCGCTTTGATTCAGCCCGTGGATGCTGCCGCTCTCGCTCGATATCGAAAGCAGCGCGTCTATGCGCTTGATCTCGGCAACTGCCGCATCGGCGGCGGCTTCGCAGCCTTTTCCATAGCAGGAGATGTTCATATAGGTGTCCATCGCGAAAACCTCGCGCCTTGCGGCGGCGTTCGGATCCGCTTCGGGGGCGCAGCAAAGCGCGGAAAGTATGAATATAAGCGCCGATAAAAGCGCGAAACCGCGCCTTATCGCTCGAATAACCGCGCGTTTTGAAGCTTTTTGCATAATAAACCTCCAAGAGTGCCGATGACCGCGCCGCTCGCCGCGCCCGTGAACCAGAGAACAACGAGATACCACGCGATAGAGGTGGTGTTCAGAAGCAGCACGGCGGCAAGTATTTGCCCCACGTTATGTGCAACGCCGCCTGCGATGCTGACCGCGACTATCGAGAATTTCTCGGTGTGCTTCAAAAGGATCATAACGAGCGCGCTCAGAACGCCGCCCGAAAGGCTGTAGATGAAGCCGACGCTGTTTCCGAAAAGGAGCGAAACCAGCAGGATACGCACGGCGTTTATGAATACAGCGCTTTTCGCGCCCCTTGAATAAAGCATTATCAGCACAACGATATTCGTGAGACCGAGCTTCATTCCGGGTATCGCGAAAAACGGCGGTATCAGCGACTCGATATAGCTAAGTATCATCGCAAGCGCGATCATAAGGCCGTAGAATGCGAGCTGTTTTGTTGTTATCCCGCTCTTTTTCATTGCCCCACCACCACGTCCACGCCGCCGGAGTCCGGGCCGACTATCTCGAAAACGACTTTATTCGGAAGGCATATCACGGATGCGCCCGCATAGCGGATGCGGCCCATATTGACGCAGAGCCCATCGGGGCAGGAGGCGCTTTCGACCCACGCCTCGCCCCCGCGAATTATAAGATGATTCACGCCGCCGTCAACGCCCTCAACGGTGTATTCCGCGTCCTCACTCAGAGGATAGGAGGCGACGAGCTTTCCGTCAACGCGCACCTCAACGAACGCCCCCGTTTTCCTCGAAAGAAGGAGAACGAGCGCGATTACGCCGCCGATAACGAGTATCGCGGCGATAAGCGCTATGTCCTTGAGGTGCTTTTTCATTTTGGTACCTTCTGAAGCTTAGAAGAATCTGCAAAGCCCGATGAGCGAACCGAGGATGAAGAACAGCGCGGCCTTGATAAGCACGGCCGCAAGCTCGCTCCTCAGCAGCTTCTTCTCGGGGTGGGCAAGATTACCGCGCGGACACGCGGCGGCGCATTTATCGCAACCGACGCATTCGCCGCTGTTGAAGCCGTCCTCTTCAAGCTTGAGGGAGACGGGGCAGTTTTTCCTGCAAATCTCGCAGTTCTTGATGCAGCCTTCCTTATCGCGCCTTAGGATGCCGAGCATCGGGAGCAAGGAGAAGAACGCCCCGAGCGGGCAGAGGAATTGGCAGAAGCCGCGCTCCTTAATAGCCATCAGCACGATGACCGCGATGAAAAGTATGATGCCGACGGTCAAGCCGCCGAGCTTGAAACTCAGCGAAGAGAAGATGGAAAATACATCCCAAGCGTTCGTGCCGCGAAGCTTTGAGTAAAGTCCAAAGAAAACGAATATCACGATGAACGCGAGATTCAGATACTTGAGCAGACGAAGGATTTTCGACGCCTTCTCGGGAAGCTCGAACTGCTTTTCGCGCTTGAAAAGCTTTTTCTGGATGATGCCCGAAAGCCAATGGATGAAGTCGCCGAAGCTTCCGAACGCGCAGATATAGCCGCAGAAGAAGCGGGAGAATACGACGGTGAACGCGGAAACGAGGATGAGCGCCCATATAAAGCTGTTCATCTCGATCGGCGCGCCCGAGTGGATGCTCTCGAAGATGCTCTTTATTCCGTTGAAGCCCGCGACGAACGCTCCGGGCATGGCGATAAAGAAGAAGAATTGGATGGCGGCTCGAAGCGCCATGTGCTCGCGCTTATTCCGCTTGAGCTGTTCGCC
Source organism: Clostridia bacterium (assembly GCA_017553815.1). The sequence continues at coordinate 10,081 of JAFZJT010000316.1, read as the reverse complement.
GGATAATGTGGGTTTTTCCTTCGTTTCCATATCAGCCCTCCGCGCCTTTCAGCGCCTCGATAACGGCGTTTTTGATGCCGTTTGAACTGTACGTCGCGCCGGTAACTGCGTCTACCTCGGAGGACTGCGCGGCGATAATCTTCTCGATCACCGCTTGGGCGCGGTCAACGTAGGCGCGGTCGTCCTTATCGGCCGAAATGACATCTATATCGGCGATCCTGCCGCTCTCAACAGTTACGCGAACGACGATATCGCCGCGAAAGCCGTGTGCGCTTCCCTCGTAAACGCCGTCCTTATATTTTGAGGAGGCCGCGTTGAGCTTATTCAGCACCTCGGCATTATGCGCCTCTATCTCGGCGACCTTGCTCTCATACTCCTTCATCTGCTTTTCGCGCTTTGCGGCCGCGCTCGAATAGGCAAGGAGCACGCCCAGTATAAGAACGAGGCTTACGGCTTTTATAATAAAATTGATATTTTTCATATTGCTTACTCCTCGCTCTCCCTTTCGTCGAATACGCGTCTATTTGGGATGACTGCGGGCTCGAGCACGCTTGAAACGCTCTTATGAGCCTTTTGAAGCGCGCTCGCTGCGGCGGCTATTATCGCATTGGAGCTGAAGGTCGCGCCGGAAACCGCGTCAACGCCGTTGGTGCCGTTATTTGCGATGATTTGCTCAGGAACGCCGGAGCCGCCATTGCCGTTTACCGCCATATCCATAAACATCGCGTTGGCTTCATGAGTGTTGGGGTTGGAAACGTCGTTTTTCCTAACAGCGCCGACTGTTTTTATATCGCCGCCCTGAATATTGATCGTAACCTCAACGGTGTAATCGAAGATAGCTTCATCGGTGCAGCGCGCGCTCGCGGTATAGGTGCCGTCCCTGTATTTGCCGGGCGTCTCGGTCGGAGGCGCGGTGGGCGGGGTCGTCGGAGCGTTCGTGGGCTTTGCCGTCGGGGTCGCCGTCGGTGCATTGGTCGGCGCGGCGGTGCTCGGTGTGCCAGTCTGCGGCGCGGTGGTGTTCGGCGCCTGAGTTACAGCGGGGGTATTCGTGGGCTTAGGTGTTGCGGTCACGCCCGCATTGGTCGGAGCCGCGCTCTGCTGCGCTGCCTGCGTTTGCTCGGGCGTTTCGGTATCCGCGGGCGCGGGTGAAGGCGTTTCATCGGGCGTTTCGGTATCCACGGGCGCTTCGGTATCCACGGGCGCTTCGGTCTCGCTTACGGGAGCGGGGGAGGGCGAAGCGGTCGGATTCGCGGTTTGCGCCGCGCCGCCTTCGGGGGTCGCGGACGGCTCGAGCGTCTGATCGCCCTGTGGTATCGCCGTAGGCTCGTTATACACGAGCTTTTCGGGCAGCTCGGTCGGAACGGGCTTCAGTGAGGCAACGCCGATCAGCGCTGCCGCCGCCGTGACCGCCGCGGGCAGAAGAAACATCAGCGACTTGGCGGGAAACCAAGTTTTTTTGTTTTCTTTATCCATAACTAAGTTCTTGTTACCTCGTTTTATAATATTAAATGGTTCGATACTATGTTTTTCTCAATAACGCGGTGCCGCGGCGATCGCCTGCGGCACCCGATATTGCCGATGACTCGATCAGGCGAGCTCCATGCAGATGCGCAGGATGACAACGGCGTCCGCGATGGTAACATTTCCGTCACCGTCGATATCGGCAGCCGCCGTCTGCTCCGCGGTCAGCTGAGTGAGCGAGAGTGCGCCGCGCATGGCCAAAACAGCATCCGCTATCGTAATGCTTCCGTTGCCGTCCACATCGCCGGGATCGCCGCCGGGATCGGGAGTGGGTGAGGGAACGGATGCAAGCGCATTGTTGACCGCCTGAACGATGGCGTGGCAGGTGAAGGTCGCGCCGGTCACAACGTCGATATTATCGGTAGACTGCGTTTCAACTATCTGTTGAAGGGGGCTGGGTCTGTAAACGCCGCCGACGGTCCTGCCGTTGACCGCCCAGTCCCAAAACACATTGTTGGAGGGATCGTAGCCGTTAGTGTCGTGCTCGGCGGTGATGGATTGGATGTAGTCGTCTTCGATGGTGACGTACACGGTGAGTCCGTAGTTGTAGTGCTGAACCGTTGCTCTTCCCGAATAGACCGTTCTGTCGAAGGTGGTGGAGCCGTACACGCTCGAGCCGAGCAGCACCATGATCAGGGTGAGGGCTGCCGTGAAAACGGCAGCGAGTTTTGTTGCGAGGATTTTTTTCATTTTTTTCTCCTTTCGAGAATAAAGAATTGCTTTGCTTTTGCGCACACGGCGGAGGGAAAATGAAAAGGGATGCCGTATATACGCAGATATGTATCGCAAGCAGTATAAAGTATACATTAAAATGCCGAAAAAGTCAATTCCCGATTGGAAAAATTAGCATAGGCTTACTCGAGCCGCGGCGGAGAAAATAGCGGAAGCGTCCTAAAAAAATCAAAGGGCGTCGGTGCGCCACCTCGCTTGAGCGCACCGACGAAGGAGGGTATGGAGGATCACAAAAGGCCCAAGGCCGCGCGCAGTATGAGCACCGCGTCCGTTACCGTAACGCTCCCGTCGCCGTTCATATCGGCGGCGGAGAGCTGTCCTTCATTGAGCTCGATAAGCCCGAGCGCGGCGCGGGCGGCGATCAGCGCGTCCGCGGTCGTGACGCTTCCGTCGGCGTTCACGTCGCCCGCGGTGAACACGGGCGCGTATTCACAGCTCGCCTTGCGTATCGCGTAGTTATCGCTTGTGAATTCAACCGAAACGATGCGCTCGTCGATGAGCGCGGTGCTCAAGGCTATTTTTCCGTCAACGATGGGCACCCAAACGGGCGAGGGCTCGCCGGCTTCGTTTTCCTCGGTCTCGGTGAGATAGAAACGCTGCTTTCCAACCGAATAATAGGCGATCGCGGTTAGGTTTTCGGCGTCCTCGGGAAGATTCGATACCTCTATCTCGAGCGGCGCGGTGAAGGCGGCGCCGACGGTTCCGAAATAGACCTCCTTGATATCCTCGTCGAGCGCGTAGTCGTAAACGAAGTAGCCGCCTTCCCTGTCGTTGCAGTAGAAACGAACCGAGGTGAGCTTCTTGTTGTCGAGACCAATTACCCTCTCGGCATTCCAGCCGATCTTGCTGCCGACCCAGATATTGTAAAGATGGATCATGCCGGCGGTCGTGCCGTCATCGGCGGTGAAGACCATCGCGTTTATCTGCATTCCCGAGGCTTCCTCGGCGCAGGAAAGGTTTATCTCAACGTCGCCCCAGCGGGTGGTGTAGCTTACATCGGGGTCGATTTCGCCAAGCGCCTGTGCATCGCCCTGAATGGGGGAGAACGCGGGGGAGTCGCCCTCGATCGTGGCGTTCATGTAATAGGCGGGCGCTTCGGAAAGAAGGTAGTAGGAATAGGCGGGCGCTTCCATCAGCGACGCGCTGCCTGTAAGGAGCGTTCTGCTCACGCTGCCGTGCGCGGCGGAGGCAACGGTGACTTCGCGCTCATCGGTAACGCGGATGCCGCCGAGCGCTTCAAAGGAAGCGAGCATATCTTCGCTCTCAAGGTAAACGGGCCAGGTCACGCCCTCAACATGAGCGCCGTTCTCTGCGCCCACGGCGATGAGCTCGCCGTTTTCGTCATAGCCGGCGGTGACTGCGGAATGGAAGGAGCCGCCCGCGATGTTGTAGTTGCCCGCTTTGTTGGTTGCGGAGGATACCGCGTCAACGTCGAAATTCGCGGCGTTTTCCGCGCCGTAGAAGGCTTCGTAGGGGATATTCATCAGCGCGTAAACGCCTTCGTCCGTGTTCGGCATATTCGCAAGCGCGTTTTCGACGGCCTGAACGAGCGCGCGGCAGGTGAAGGTCGCGCCGGTAACAACGTCGATATTCTCGGTGGACTGCGTTTCCACTATCTGCGCAAGCGGGCTTGGCCTGAATACGCCGCCGACGGTGCGTCCGTTCACGGCCCAATTCCAATACATATTATTTGAGGAACTGTAGCCGTTCGTATCGTGCTCGGCTGTTATGGATTCGATAATGCCGCCGTTCACGGTAACGTAAACGGTGACGCCGTAATCGTAGTGGGGAACTATTGCGCGGCCGCTGTAAACTTCCGCGGGTGCAAGGCTCTCGGCATGGGTGCCGATAAAGCCTATCGCGCCGAGAAGTATCATCAGCGCCGTTAGGATGGAGGTCAGCTTTTTTAGAATGGAACCGTGTTTCATGTGGTTTCTCCTTGAAGATAGTATGCGACAACAGTTAGCTTGCGCTAACTTGAACTGCAAAATTCAAGGGCAAACGCCCCGAATCATCGCGCAGTCAAGCCTGCGAGCTATACTGAAACCGCACCTCGAGTTAGCATACACTAACTTAAACCGCTTTTCAATCCATTTTCTTGCAGAAAAAGTTCGGAATCCGTGCATAAGCACGAATCCCGAAACGGTTTTATTCTGTTTTACACGCGAGCACGTAGCGCGCAGTCGGCGTCCATGGCTCGGTCTCGATATAGACCGTGCCTTGCGTTATCACGATGGCGGGGCCGTCGCCGTAAACGGCTTTTACCGCTTCTTCAATGCCCGTATCGATCGTGCCGCCATCCGAAAGCACGGCATGGCATTCGCCCCCGCTTGAGTTTTCTTTAAGCGAAGACACTATCTGCTCGATAGAGAGCTTGCCGCCCGAGAGCACCGCCTTATCGAGCAGAAGCAGTTCCTCGGCATTGTGGGAGAACCTATCCACGGCCTGCGCTCGGCGGCCCTCATCCGAAAGCTCGAAAAGGAGCCTGTTGCGCTTATTCTTCACGATGAATCGGCGCAAAAACTCGGCTTCGGCGGGGTGAAGCATATTACATCCTGTTGCCAACGGGCATGCTGTTCTTGAGGATTACGTCGTGCGAGCCGCCCTCAACGATGCTGGTCGCGGAAACGACGGTCAGCTTCGCGTTCTTCTGAAGCTCGGGGATGCTGAGAACGCCGCAGTTGCACATCGTGGAGCGCACCTTGCTGAGCGTCGCGCCAACGTTGTCCTTGAGGCTTCCCGCATAGGGAACGTATGCGTCCACGCCCTCTTCAAAGCTCAGCTTGCTCGCGCCGCCCATGTCGTAGCGCTGCCAGTTGCGCGCGCGGTTGCTTCCCTCGCCCCAATACTCTTTGTAGTAGTTGCCGTTGATGCGGATCTTCTGAGTCGGGCTCTCGTCGAAGCGGGAGAAATACCTGCCCAGCATAACGAAATCCGCGCCCATCGCGAGCGCGAGGGTGATATGGTAGTCGTGCACGATGCCGCCGTCGGAGCAGATGGGAACGTAGATGCCCGTTTCCTTATAATACTCGTCGCGCGCCTTTGCAACGTCGAGCATGGCGGTCGCCTGGCCGCGTCCGATGCCCTTCTGCTCGCGGGTGATGCATATCGAGCCGCCGCCGATGCCGACCTTAACGAAATCCGCGCCGCACTCGGCAAGGAAGCGGAAGCCGTCCGCGTCCACAACGTTGCCCGCGCCGACCTTGACGCGCTCGCCGTAATGCTCGCGTATCCACTGAATGGTTATCTTCTGCCACTCGGTGTAGCCCTCGGAGGAGTCGATGCAGAGGCAGTCCACGCCCGCTTCAACGAGTGCGGGAACGCGCTCCATGTAATCGCGCGTGTTGATGCCCGCGCCAACGATATAGCGCTTGTTCGCGTCGATGGACTCGAGGGGGTTCGCCTTATGGTTGGAATAGTCCTTGCGGAAAACGAAATATTTGAGCCTGCCCTCCTTATCTACGAGGGGGAGGGAGTTTATCTTGTGCTCCCAGATTATGTCGTTGGCTTCCTTGAGCGAAACGTCATCCGTGCCGTAAACGAGCTTTGAAAGCGGAGTCATGAACTCGGAAATGGGGGTACTAAGATCCATGCGGCTGACGCGGTAGTCCTTGTCGGTCACGATGCCGAGAAGGATGCCGTTGCCGGTGCCGTCGTCGGTGATGGCGACGGTGGAATGCCCGGTCGCCTCGTGAAGCTCGAGCACGTCCTCAAGCGTGGAGTCGGGTCGAAGGTTCGAGTCGCTCTTAACAAAGCCCGCCTTGTAGCTCTTGACGTTGCGAACCATCTGCGCCTGACTCTCGATCGACTGCGAGCCGTAGAGGAAGCTTATTCCGCCTTCGCGGGCAAGCGCGATCGCCATAGTGTCGTTTGATACCGCCTGCATGATCGCGGAGACCATCGGAATATTGATGCTGATAGCTGGCTCCTCGCCATTTTTGAATTTAACGAGCGGGGTGCGAAGGCTGACGTTCGCGGGGATGCAGTCCTTCCCGGAGTAGCCGGGAACGAGCAGATATTCTCCGAAGGTGCGGGAGGGTTCGTTGTAGATGAATGCCATGATGCTTTCCTTTCTAAAACAGATAGTACAGTAAAAAATATTTAAATTAACCTTATTTCGCCTCGTTTAGAGCCTTCATGCGCTCATACGCAAACTCGTGGCTCTCGCTTTCCCGATAAAACTCCTTCATATCGGGGCAGGGGAAGCGCTCGCACTCGCCGCAGAAATCAATTCCATTATCGCGGCAGCAGGCAACGGGCATGCACTCGTCGCCATCCGCCCAAACCGTTTTGCGGCAGGAGGGGCATACTTCATTCTTGTAGTCGTGGCAGAGCTCGCAGTTCACTCCGCAGTAGGCGATGAACTCTCCAAGCGCCTTTTTGCATGCATTTATATCCGTGCTCATTTACGCGCTCCTTTTGCAAGCGAATTCTCCGCGCAGTCCACAAGGTTCGTCATCAGCATGGCGACCGTCATCGGACCGACGCCGCCCGTGACCTTGGTGATAAAGCTCGCTTTTTCAACGACCTCGTCGAAATCCACGTCGCCGTAGAGCTTGCCGTCGATATTGGTCTGCCCAACGTCGATGACGACCGCGCCGTCCTTGACCATATCGGCCTTGATGAGCTTGGCGCTGCCCGCGGCAACTATCAGAATATCCGCGTTGCGCGTTATCTCGCCGAGGTTCTGCGTTTTGGTGTGGCAAACGGAGACCGTCGCGCTCCTGTTGAGGAAGCACATCGCGATCGGGCGGCCGACGAGGATGGATTTGCCGACGACGACCGTGTGGCGGGATTCGATATCCACTCCGATACTGTCGAGCATGTGGATGATGGCGCGCGGTGTGCAGGCAATTATCGCCGGCTCGCCGTTTAAAAGCTTGCCTGCGTTGGTGAAGTGCAGGCCGTCGATGTCCTTCTCGGGACCGATCGCGTCGAGAACCGCCTTGGTGTCCATGTGCTCGGGAAGGGGCATCTGAACCAGCATTCCGTGTACGCTTTCATCGGCGTTGAGCTGATCAATAAGCTCAAGCAAACGCTCCTGTGTGCTCGAAGCCACAAGATGATAGGTAACGCACTCCATGCCGAGTCGTATTGCGGCGTTCTCCTTGAGAGAAACGTAGCGCTTGCTCATCTCGTCGTCGCCCACTTCAACTATGGCAACGCGGGGAATAACGCCCTTTTCCTTCAGCTTCGCAATGCGTCCGTTCAGCTCGTTGTAGACCTCGTTTGCTATCTTTTTGCCGTCTATGATGGTTGCGCTCAAGGTTCTTCCTCCATTTTTCTCGGATAATGGTATAAATTGTCTTATTATACACCTTTCGCAGGACGTATAAAAGGGGAATTTAAAATATATTTCGGTTTATTTGGTGAAATAGTCCACCGCGCCGCGGAAGATGGAGAAATCGTCCGCACCCGGCACGTTCTTATAAAGGTTTTTGCCGCAGCGCTCGCTGTGCGCCATCTTGCCGAACACGCGCCCATCACGGGAGGTGATACCCTCTATCGCCATGACGGAGCCGTTCGGATTGATGCTTGTGCGCATCGAGGGCGTACCGTAATCGTCGCTGTACTGCGTAGCGACTTGGCCGTTTGCAATGAGCTCCGCAAGCAGCTCCTCATTGCATACGAAGCGCCCTTCGCCGTGCGAAACGGGCACGAGCGCCACATCGCCCACCTCGCGGTGCATGAGCCAGGGCGAGAGGTTCGAGCAGCAGCGCGTGTGTACGAGGCGGGAGCGGTGCAGACCGATGGTGTTGTAGGTCAGCGTCGGTGCGTTTTCGCTTGCGGTGACGATCTTTCCGTAGGGTACGAGTCCGAGCTTGATAAGCGCCTGGAAGCCGTTGCAGATTCCGAGGATGAGGCCGTCGCGCTTATCGATAAGCTCCATTATCGCGTCCGCCGCCTGATTATTGCGCATGAACGAGGTGATGAGCTTCGCGCTTCCCTCGGGCTCGTCGCCGCCGGAGAAGCCGCCGGGGATGAAGAGGATATTGCTCCTGTTGAGCTTATCGGAAAACGCCTTGACGGATTCATCGATATCCCTTGCGGAAAGGTTGTTTATAACGAGTATCTCGGCCTCCGCGCCCGCAAGACGCATGGCGCGCGCGGAATCCATCTCGCAGTTCGTTCCGGGGAAAACGGGGATGAGCACCTTCGGCTTCGCCTTACCGCTTGCCATGATGAGCGGCGCATTTTCCTTGGAAACGCGGTGCTTCGGGTTTTTCACTATGCAGTTTATCGGCATAACGGGGGATGCGTCCGCCGTCTTGTGACGGTAAACGCTCTCGAGCTTTTCGTCGTAGAGCTTAAACAGGCTGTAGATGGGCGCGGCCTCCTCGCCGAAGCGGATATCGAGCCCCTCGGTGGTTCTTCCGAGCAGAACGAGCCTTTCGTCGCCCTCGACCGCCTCGCCGCAACCGCCGCAACCGGGGGTCTCGAGGATGAAGGAGCCGTAATCGCGGCAGAAGAGCTGATCCACGCTGAGCGAAAGCTCATTATCGAACTCAAAGCCGATGCCGTTGCCGATAGCCATCTTGAACACGCCCTCCATGATGCCGCCCTTATCGACGGCCCAGCAGGAGAACGCGCGATGCGTGCGCAGAAGCTTCGTCACAAGCTCGATATTCGCGCGAACGCTCTCTATCTTAGGAAGCCCGTTTTCATCCTTTTCGGCGGGCAGATACATTATTCGGGTGCCGATGCCCTTGAATTCGGGCGAAACGATATTCTCGGCCTTGTCCGCCGAAACGGCGAAGGAAACGAGCGTCGGCGGAACGGAGATATTCTCAAAGGTTCCGCTCATGGAGTCCTTGCCGCCGATCGCCGCAAGCCTGAGACCCATCTGCGCATCGAGCGCGCCTAAAAGCGCCGAAAGCGGCTTGCCCCAGGCGGTCTCGCTCTTCATTTTTTCAAAGTATTCCTGGAAGGTCAGCCAGCAGTTTTCGATGCCTGCGCCCGTTGCCGCGAGCTTTGAAACCGAAGCGATAACAGCGCAGTACGCGCCCGCGTAGGGATCGGCCTCGGAGAGATAGGGGTCGAAGCCGTAGCTCATAACGGAGCAGTCGTCGGTCTCGCCGGTGCGAACCGGGAATTTCGCCGCCATAGCCTGCGGGGGAGTGAGCATATTTCTGCCGCCGAAGGGCATGAGAACCGTGCCAGCGCCGATGGTGGAGTCGAACATCTCGCTGAGCCCTTGTCGGGAGCAGATATTGATATCGGAAACAAGGGCTTCGAGCTTCGCCTTGAAGCCCTTTGCCGTTTCAACTTTATTTTTATTTATCGCTTTGGGCGAAGCAACGAGCGCGGAGGTCTTTTTGCCTGCGCCGTTGGTGTCGAGAAAATCCCTTGAGATATCGACGATTTTCTCACCGTTCAGCTTCATTACCATGCGCCGATCGCCCGTGACGCGCGCAACGACCGTGGCCTCGAGGTTTTCGCCGTGCGCGAGAGAGAGGAATTCTTCCGCGTCCTCGGGGCTGACGACCACGGCCATGCGCTCCTGCGATTCGCTTATCGCAAGCTCGGTTCCGTCAAGACCCGCGTATTTCTTCGGAACGGCGTTGAGGTCGATCTCAAGCCCGTCCGCAAGCTCGCCTATCGCCACGGAAACGCCGCCCGCGCCGAAGTCGTTGCAGCATTTGATGAGCGTGGAGGCCTCGGGATTCATAAACAGACGCTGGAGCTTTCTTTCCTCGGGCGCGTTGCCCTTCTGCACCTCCGCGCCGCAGCTTGCAAGCGAGCTCTCGTCGTGCGATTTGCTCGAGCCAGTCGCGCCGCCGCAGCCGTCGCGGCCGGTTCTGCCGCCGAGCAGGATAACAACGTCGCC
>JAFZJT010000030.1 GCA_017553815.1 Clostridia bacterium | reverse complement strand
GTCGGCGCGGAGGCGGAACACTTCACCATCGAGTATAACCCCATTTCCATGGATGTGACCGAGAGAGTCGTCAAAGGAAGGATCGCCATCATCAAGCATTGCGATAATGGTGAAACACAGATCGAAACGCCGGAGGAAGGAGCGAGCTTTGCTGTCTATCTCAAATCCGCAGGCAGCTATGATGCCGCCAATGACAGCGAAAGGGATTACCTCGTCTGCGATGAAAACGGCTTTGCCGAAACAAAGGAGCTGCCATACGGCATCTACACCGTAGAGCAGACTTCGGGCTGGGACGGCTGCGAGCTCATGCCGCCCTTCGATGTGTATATCTCCGAACACGGTCACATTTACCGCTATATTATCAACAACGCCGCCTTTGAAAGCTATCTCAAGGTGGTCAAGGTGGATGCCGAAACGGGCAATCCCATCGCCTATGCGGGAGCAGGCTTCAAGATCTACCGACCGGACGGAACGCTTATCACGCAGACCTTCACCTATCCCGAAGTAACGGTCATCGACACCTTCTACACCAACGACGAGGGGTATCTTATCACCCCGGAAAAGTTAGAGCGCGGGACGGGCTATGCGCTTGTGGAGGTATCCGCTCCCTATGGCTATGTGCTCGATCCGATACCGGTATACTTCGATGTGACGGAGGACGATGTTTCAGAGGACGATCCCATCACGGTCATCGTAGTCACCAAGGAGGATATGCCGCAGAAGGGTATCATCCGAATTGGGAAAACCGGCGAAATGTTCTCCACCGTAATGGAGGGAAAGGAAATCTATCGTCCCGTCTTTGAAGTCTGCGGACTTCCCGGTGCGGTGTATGAAATCAGAGCCGCCGAGGATATTGTTACGCAGGACGGCACGATCCGCTATGCTTTCGGTGAACTTGTGGATACCGTAACCACTGATGCAAACGGTGAAGCCGAAAGCAGGCTTCTGTATCTCGGAAAATATGAAGTAAGAGAGATCGAAGCGCCCTTCGGTATGGTGCTGAACAACGAAGCGCATATTGTGGAGCTTGTGTATGCGGGACAGGAAATCTCCATCACGGAAACGGCTGCGGGCTTTTATAACGAGCGCCAGCGCGTGAGGGTGTCCGTTTTCAAAACGCTTGAACAGAACGAAGCCTTCGGCATCGGCATGAACGGCGAGCTTTCCGCTGTTACCTTCGGGCTTTATGCGGCGGAAACGCTGACGGCGCTTGACGGCTCAACCATCCACGCAGACGGACTTTTGGAGATTGTCACCTTTGACGAGCTTGGCCGTGCCGAGTGCAAGACCGATCTCCCCTTCGGAAGCTACTACCTGAAAGAGCTTTCCACGGATCAGCACTATATCATCTCGGACGAGAAATACCCTGTTGTGTTTGAATACGCGGGGCAGGAAACCGCCGTGGTGGAGATCTTCGCAAACAACGGCGAGAATATCCAAAACGATTTGATTTACGGTGAGATTCACGGGCTGAAAAAGGACGATAACGGAACAGGGCTCGCGGGTGCGCTGATCGGGCTTTTCCGAAGCGATGAAACGGAGTTTAATGCAGACACGGCAATCATGACTGTCATTTCTTCCGAGGATGGCAGCTTTTCTTTTGCCAATGTGCCTTACGGCGCATGGATCGTTCGAGAGATCGCTTCGCCCGAAGGCTTCATCCTTTCAGAAACCGCCTACGAGGTATCCGTTTCCGAACACGGTGAAGTGATCGAGATTGAAATCGAAAACACGCTGATCCGCGGCAAGGTTCAGCTTGTGAAGGTGGATCAAGACTTTCCCGACAGCAAGCTTGCGGGCGCGATCTTTGAACTCTACCGTGACAGCAACGGCAACAAGGAGCTTGATGCGGATGATGAGAAGCTGGGAGAGCTGAGCGAAGTGAGCATCGGCGTATATGAACAGGACGGGCTTACCTACGGCGGCTATTTTGTGAAGGAAGCAAAAGCCCCGGAGGGCTTCGTTTTGGATGAAAACGCCTACTACTTTGAAATCAAGGAACACGGTGCAACCGTAATCGTGGAGAACGAAGCAGGCGTAGGCTTTGTCAATTCTCCGCAGAGGGGCGGCATTAAAATCTTCAAGACTTCCTCGGATAAGAAGGTCGAGGGTTTCAGCTTCCGCGTGACCGGGCCGAACGGATATGAGCAGGTCTTTACGACGGATGAGAACGGCGAGATCCTGATCGAAGGTCTTCGCATCGGGGACTACCGAGTTTCCGAGATATCCGACAGCGTTTCCGCAGCCTATGTTCTTCCTGCGGATCAGATCGTTACCGTCACCGCAGGCGACATTGCCAAGGTGGTAATGCACAACGAGCTTCGTGATACACCCAAGACCGGGGATAATAGTAATCCAGCTCTTTGGTACGCACTTACGGGCTTTAGCTTCATGGGCATGGCAGTATGCGGCTTCTTTGCCGCAAGAAAAAAGAGAAAGGGGGATGCTGAATAATGGAAGCTAAAACAATCATCGGAATCGTGCTTGTGGTCTTTATCGTCGGCGCGCTGATCTTCCTTAAGGTCAGAAGCAAAAGAAAGTAAGACACCCCTCATCGGGCGGCGAAAAGCCGCCCTTTTACATATCCAATTTCGAAAGGAGTGCAGAACATGAAAAAAGAACGATTTGAGCAAAGGCTTTTCCGCATCTTTGCCGAGGCGGGCTATTCGCCCGTCCAAATCCTCACGGTAACGCCGGAGGAAATGGTGGAGATACCGAATATCACGGTGCCGAACATCCGCGCAGTTCTTTGTGTGCAGAACAAGATACTGTCTGAAAAGAACAATCTGCGCAAAGGGCAGCTTGTGGCGGCGCTTTTGCAAAAGGCTTTGAAGGACGAAGGAGGGGAAGAACAAAAATGAGCTTACGAATCAATGAGGGGTATATCATCACCGACTCCATCCACATAGACGAGTGTGAGTTCGTGCTTGGTGTTAATCAGCACAGCGCGCAAAACTTTGTGACATGGCGCTGCGACGGCGGCGATTACTACTATTGGGGGCACTACTTTAGCGATTTATTCAGCGCACAGAAAGACCTTGTGGAACGCGCCGCGGAAAAGGTGCGGGAGCAGCAGGAAATACTGGATGAAAAGAAAGCAAAGGAGCCGAAGTTATCCCCGTGGGGCAAGGTACAGACCTGCACGGAGCTTTGCAGCGGCGTGTATTCCGTCAGCACGGCGGGACACGGCGGGATCATAGTGCGCATGAATGCTGCCGAGCGCATTTTTTCCGAAGCGGCAAGAAAATGCGGCTTCGTCGAGGGCGAGTATCTCTGTTTCGAGGAGGACTGCGATGCACCGGTTGCGCTTCGTGAGCTTATGGACAAGAACCTGTTCAAAGCGCCGGTAAGCGGTCGGCTTTCGTCCGAAGGGTATGAAAAAGCGATCAACGCAAGTGTGCAGGCATACCACCCGGATTATTGGGAGTATCGGCAAAAGAACCTGCCGAAAACACAGGAAAGCAAAGGCACAATCAAGGAAAACGGAAAGGATCGAGGTGATGCAAGATGAAAGATGCGCGGCATATCATTTGGAGCAATTACGATCTTGACTACGAGGATTGGAAAGCAGATTTGGAGCAGGAATACCCGGAGCTTTCGGAGGATGAACTCATTTCCCGTATGTATGAAATAAATAGCGATTATTTAGCTGACGAGCGGTGCAATCTCAACATTCAGCTTTCGCAGCCCATACTTGTGGTTGCCGATCTCGGACTTTGGAACGGAAGGCGCAGCGGATATAAGGAGATCGAGAGCGGAAACATCCGTGATTGTCTGTATTCGGATACGGATTACAGCACATGGTATGTGGACAGGCTTGGCGATCTGCGCTGCGATGCCATCCACCATGACGGCACAAATCACTACCTTTACCGCACATATAAGGACGGCGTGAGAGAAAGTCAGATCGACCTGCTGAAAGAAAAACTGTATCGCGGCATTGCAACCCGTGCGGATATAACAAGGATCACCCGTAGATTGGGCGACGACATCGCCAAGGTCTACGGGTTTTCCATTCCCCGCGCAAAGCAGCCCGCCGCGATTGAGAGGTGAAGGTATGAGCAACCGAATCGATGCGAGAAAAGAAACCTTTGAGGAAGTTACGGTGCTTGGCAAATCCATGCTGTTCACCTGCCTTCGGGTAGATAAAAGCACCGTTCCGAAGGGGCTTTTTATGTATGAGGTGCGCCATGATGATTACGGACGGGGCGATCCCTGTCAAATCGGAGAATGGATCATGGTCAATCATTGGGGAACGCTTATCTCAAACGAGGAATTAAAGCTCGTGCCGGACAAGCGGCTTAACAATGCGTATCTGAATATCGATCCCGAAAAGGATTGGAACTATGAAGGCGTAAGCCGCACCTTGCGGGAGTATATGGAGGCACACCCGCCGCAAAAGAACAAAAACAGGGAATTTGAAAGATAGGAGGAAACCCGGCGATGGCAAGAAAATTTGATCTTATCACTGAGCTGTATCAGCAAACACAAAAGCGCGTGACCAAGCCGCAGGAATGGCAGAGGTTTTTGTCGGTTGCCTGCCGCAATTACAAGCTTTCGTTCGATGAACAGCTTCTTCTGTATGCCCAGCGCCCGGATGCCACCGCTGTACTGGAGATAGAGCGATGGAATGAACACTTTGGGCGCTGGGTAAACCGTGGAGCAACGGGTATCGCGGTCTTTGACAAGGACAGCCCCGGTCGCACCCGTCTGAAATACTATTTCGATATTTCAGACACCCATGCAAGCCGCTTCGCCCGCCCCGTGCCGCTTTGGGAGATGCGAAGCGGATATGAAGCGGAGGTCGCGGAAGCTCTGGAGAACAGCTTCGGAGAACCTGAAAGCAAGGCGGATTTTGCATCCGTTCTTCTCTCTGCGGCAAAAAACGCGGTGCAGGACAATATGGGCGATTATCTCCGTGAACTTCGTTATTACACGGAAAACAGCTTCCTTGAGGAACTGGATGAGCTGAATGTCGAGGTGGAATATCGCCGTATGCTGGAAAACAGCGTGGGGTATATGCTGTTATCCCGCTGCGGCATTGATCCCTCCGGCTATTTCGTGGATGATGATTTCCGAAACGCGATAGACTTCAACACCCCGGAAACACTCAACGCCCTTGGCGTTGCCATCGGTGACATCTCAAGGATGTGTCTTTCGGAGATCTCCCGCACCGTCCATTCCATAGAAAGACAGCCGCAAAAACAAAATCGCACATTTGCAAATGTCCCCAAAGATGAGTATCCTATACCCGCAGAAAGAAAAAACGCACAGGAAAGGAGCAACAAATATGAACGAACCGACCTACACGATGAAGGACGGATACCTGCTGCCGAACCTGCTTCCGCCTCAGGAGCCGGAGGTAACGCTTGGGAAATACGCCCTGATGCGGCGAAGCTTTCTCATGAAGCACCGCAGAGTGACCTACACCAACCTTCTTACGAGCGGCAAGCTGACAGCGCACCTTATGGAGATCGAGCAGGCGGCAAAGAGCCGGATGGAAAAGATCACCTCGCAGATGGCGAAGGCGCAGGGCGTGACGGAGGAGCTGAAAGCGACCGATCAGATGAAGTGGGTAGGAGTTATGAACAGCATCGGGCAGGCGGCGGAGGAAACGATCCTGACGGAGCTGATCCACAGCTAAACGAGGAAACGGAAGTTTCGCGGGAAGAAATAACAGAAGAACCGGAGAACGCAGGGGGCGAAGAACTCCCTGCGTTTTTGAATGAAGCGTATATCAGCGCCATCCTCGCAAACACGGAGGATGATCTGAAATACAAAAAAGCGCAGATAGAGATGTTCTTTTCCGTGCATCCCGATACAGCGGAGCGAGCGGAATATCTGAAATCCGCCTATCAGGATCGCTACACGGAAATCCTTGTTGGCGACAGTCGCACCCGTGTGGGATATAAACCGCAGGAGGACGGTTTGCTCATGTGGGAGGGGGCTTACCCTTCCCGCACAAGCGAAAGCGTATTCTCTTGGCAGGTCGTGGCGGAGCTCACCGCTCAGATCATCGAAAAGGGCGAGTATCATATAAACAGGGACATCAAGGGGCTGAAAACCGAGGAAGCTCAGCAGATGTCCCTGTTTGAATTTTCGGGATTGCCCATGCAGCAATCCGAAGCCTCTGCCGAGCCTGTGAGCATGAACTTTCGCTATCCCCAACAGGTCGTTGACGAGGCGCTTTGCATCGGTGCGAACGACCAAAACAGCAGACTTATTATTTGCGCCTACTTCATGAAGGATAAATCCCTTTCGGATAACGCCCTGTTCCTCATGCGGCACTACGGTGAAAACGGCGCGGGCTTCTATCTGAACGAGAGGCAGTATTCCATTTGGTACGGTGAGGGCGGCATCCGAATTGCAGGCGGTGAAAGTGTGCGCGGCGGAGCCGCCATGCTGATCTCTTGGGAGGAAGCGGCAAAGCGAATACGCGAGCTTCTTGATATGGGGCGGTATATGCCGCAGAGCGAGATCGACCGCGCGGAGGCGTATGAAATCCGTATAGTGGCGCAGCGCTTGTCATATTTGCGCGGCGACCTCTCCGATGATGCAAAGAAACAAAACCTGCTGCCGCTTATCAGCCTTGCCTGCTCCGCAGGGGGCTATCCCGAAACGGAAAAGCAGCTCGCTGCGCTTCTCAAAGAGCCGGATAGCCTGCAAAGGCTTGCGGATGAGATGCGCTCATTCGCGGCGGCGTATGAGGAAAACAGGGATATTCTGCGTTTCCATTTTCACCATCCGAAAGAGATGCTTTCGCAGCTTGAGGATTTACAGTGTGAGCCGATTCTGTTTCGCGCCTCAGAGGATTACGATCCGAAGCGGCGCTTCTTTATCTCGCTGGATGAGATAGATAAGCATCTGCAGAGAGGCGGTACAGATTATCGCCTTGGAGTCTATGCGTTCTTCCTTGCCCATGCAGACACGCAGGACAGGGAGAGGTATGTACGAAGCCACCACGGTGAATACAGCGGCTTCACAAGCGGAAACGATTCGGGAACATACACAAGCAAAGGCTTTATGTTCAGCCACGGGAGTATGTCAGAGCCATACGCCAAGATCGAATGGTCATGGAACAAGGTGGTAAAAAGGATCGACACCATGATCCGGCAGGGGCGCTTTCTCTCGGATGAGGATCGTGCCGCCATGCAGGAATATGAGCACAAGCAGCTTGCAAGGCTTATTCTCGGCGCGTTTTTTAATGTGCCGGAGGAACAGCCCCGCCCGTTCAGCGGCAGTCCCATAGACCGCTATTGGGAGAATGTACGGGAGGTGCAGGATCAGCTTACCGATCCGGTGAAGGTTGAGGAAATCCGACAAATGCTGGTATCCGTAGCGGACGGCACAAAACCGGAGGAGCGTTATTACAACGCAAGACAGGAAGCCCTTGTCACGCTCACGGCGTATATCAACGGCGAATATTCCCTGTTTGGAGAAAAGCATGAGCCGCTCTCCCTGCCCGAAAGTGCGGAGGAGAATATGGCGCAGCAAGCCGCTTCCTCCGACCTTGAAGAAACGATTGCTCTCATTAATGCCTACTGTCAGGAGGAGTTTGAAAGTGATGCGGACTTTACCGATCTTTCCCATGTAGACCTCGCCTTTTCAAGCACCGGCGACCACGAACACACGATAGAGGTCTATGCAGACCTTGTAAACTACCGGATCGTCTACGCCGTGGACGGCGAAACGGTCTATACCAATGCCTGTGACAGCCTGCCGGAGCTGAACGACTACCTTGCCAATCTGGACTTTTCCGCCATGATCGCAGACGCGGAGGAAGCCTTTGAAAAGCAACGCGCTATGACAGCAGGACAGCATTTTACTGCAATAAAGATGGAAGGAACAAATACCGGAGAAGCACAGCCGCTTGTCGTGCCGACAGACCGCGCGGATGAAATGCTCCGGCAGGCCATGCTCGCCTCCGAGCTTTCGGAAAAGACGGGACAGGATGTTTTCGCCTTTGAGGAAGGAAGCATCCTGCCTGTCAATATGCCGCCGAACGCGGAAGTCAAAGAACCGACTATTGCCCCGCCGAAAAAGCAACGGGAGCGGATCACCTTCGATGTGCTTCGCCCGGAGATACCGGCTGAAAAGAGAAATCAGTTCAAGATCACCGATCCTGAGCTTGGCTACGGCACACCGAGCGAAAAGTACGCCGCCAACGCCGCCGCTATCCGCACCTTAAAGCGGATCGAGGAGGAAGGTCGGCTTGCTACGGCTGAGGAACAGGAGGTTTTGTCACGGTATGTGGGCTGGGGCGGGCTTTCGGATTGCTTTGAAGAAGGTCACAGCAAGTACCTTGAGCTGAAAAGCTTGCTTACGGAGGAGGAATACAGCGCCGCAAGAGCCAGCACCCTGACAGCATTTTACACCTCTCCCGTTATCATCGAGGCGGTGTATCACGCACTTTCGCAGATGGGCTTTCGTGAGGGCAACATCTTAGAGCCCGCCTGCGGCATAGGAAACTTCATCGGAATGCTGCCGCAGGGCATGGCAGAAAGCAAAGTCTACGGCGTGGAGATCGACAGCATTTCCGGCAGGATCGCACAGCAGCTTTATCAAAACAGCAGGATCGCGGTAAACGGCTTTGAGAAAGTGGATATGCCCGACAGCTTCTTCGATGTGGCTATCGGCAATGTACCCTTCGGTGATCTGCGTGTTTTGGACAGGAGGTACGATAAGCATCACTTCCTGATCCACGACTACTTCTTCGGAAAAGCCCTCGACAAGGTGCGTCCGGGCGGCATCGTCGCCTTTATCACCAGCAAGGGAACGATGGACAAGGAAAACTCCGCCGTACGCAAGTACCTTGCACAGCGCGCCGACCTCATAGGAGCCATCCGCCTGCCAGATAACGCTTTCAAGAAGAACGCGGGAACGGAAGTCACAAGCGACATCATCTTTTTGCAGAAGCGCGACCGTATGACGGATATAGAGCCGGATTGGGTGCACTTGGACACGGACGAAAACGGTATCCGAATGAACCGCTATTTTGTGCAGCACCCGGATATGGTGCTGGGCAATATGGTCATGCAAAGCACCCGCTTCGGCATGGACAGCGCGTGTAAAGCGGAGGAAGGCGCAGACCTCTCCGAGCAGCTTCGGGATGCCGTTTCCAACCTTCATGCCGAGATCGCGGCGTTTGAGGCGGAGGAGCTTTCCGAGGACGAGGAAGACCGCTCCATCGGGGCCGATCCTTCGGTGCGTAATTTCAGCTACACGATCCAAAACGGTGCGCTTTACTTCAGGGAAAACTCCCGTATGCACCCCGTTTCGGTATCCGTTACGGCGGAAAATCGTATCCGCGGTATGATCGCCATCCGCGAGTGTGTCCGAAAGGTGATCGAGCTTCAGACAGAGGACTACCCGGAAAGCGAGATCAAGGCGGAGCAAAACAGGCTGAATCGGCTCTACGATGACTTCACAAAGAAGTACGGGCTGCTTACCAGCCGGGGAAACAGCCTTGCCTTTGGCGAGGATGCGAGCTATTGCCTCCTATCCTCTCTTGAAGTGCTGGACGAGGAAGGAAACTTCAAAGCAAAGGCGGATATGTTCACCAAAAGAACCATCCGCCCCCATGTGCCGGTAACGAGCGTGGATACCGCCGCAGAAGCCCTTGCCGTTTCCATCTCCGAAAAAGCCGGTGTGGATATGGCGTATATGGCTGAGCTGTCGGGGAAAACCGAGGAGGAACTGGAACAGGAGCTTTCCGGCGTTATCTTCCGTGACATTCGCTGCGCCGAGAGCGCGGACGAAATCTCGCAGGCTCACACCGAGCTTTCCCGCTACCCCTTTGTTACGGCGGATGAATATCTCTCCGGGAATGTGAGAAGAAAGCTCCGCATGGCCAAGGCTATGGCGGAGGCTTTACCCGCTGAAAAGAAAGATCGGATCGAGCGGAACATCGCCGCGCTTACGGCGGTGCAGCCTGTCGATCTTACCGCAGGCGAGATCGGTGTACGCATCGGAGTCAACTGGATACCCATAGAAATGTACGAGCAGTTCATGCATGAGCTATTTGGAACCGGCTACTACGGGCGTGATCGCATCCACATTCTTCATTCAAAGGCTACGGGAGAATGGAACATCACCAACAAGAGCGCCGACAGCGGAAATGTAAAGACCTTTACCACCTACGGAACGAAAAGGATCAACGCCTATCACATTTTGGAGCAGACACTGAATCAGAAGGACGTGCGCGTTTTTGATAAGGTCACAGACGAATACGGAAACGAGCAGCGGGTGCTGAACAAGAAGGAAACCGCTATCGCCCAGGATCGTCAGGAACTTATAAAGCTCAAGTTCTCCGAATGGATATGGAGGGACATCGACAGGCGCGAGAAGTTGTGCGGCATCTACAACGAAACCTTCAACTCCATCCGTCCCCGCGAATACGACGGGCAGCACATCCGCTTTTCGGGCATGAACCCGGAGATCACGCTGCGATCTCACCAAATCAATGCCATCGCCCACATCATGTACGGAGGGAACACCCTGCTTGCCCACGAGGTGGGTGCCGGGAAAACCTACGAAATTGTTGCGGCGGCTATGGAGAGCAAGCGGTTAGGGCTCTGCACCAAGTCTTTGATCGTCGTTCCCAATCACATCACGGAGCAATGGGCGGCGGAATGGCTTCAACTCTATCCTTCCGCCAACATCCTTGTGGCGACGAAAAAGGACTTTGAAACGAAGAACCGCAAGAAGTTCTGTGCAAGGATCGCCACCGGTGACTACGATGCTGTAATTATCGGACACAGCCAGTTTGAAAAGATTCCCATGTCCGCCGAGCGGCAGGAGGTGCTGCTTCGACGTCAGATCGACACGATCATAGACGGTATAGAGGAAGCAAAGCGCGCCAGAGCGGAACGCTACACCGTAAAGCAGCTTGAGCGGACAAAGCACGCTCTTGAGGTGCGCCTTGCCAAGCTGAACGATCAAAGCCGAAAGGACAGCCTTGTGACCTTTGAGGAGCTGGGCGTTGACCGCATCTTTGTGGATGAGAGCCATTTTTTTAAGAATTTGTTTCTCGCAACGAAGATGAGGAACGTGGGTGGTATTGCACAGACCGAAGCGCAGAAATCCAGCGACCTGTTTATGAAATGCCAGTACCTTGACGAGATCACGGGAGGGCGCGGCACGGTCTTTGCAACGGGTACGCCGATCAGTAACTCTATGGTGGAGATGTATACCATCCAGCGGTATTTGCAGTATAGAACGCTTTCGGAAATGGATATGCTGCACTTTGATGATTGGGCGGCGGCATTCGGTGAAACGATCACTGCTATTGAGCTGTCACCCGAAGGCACGGGCTATCGCGCCAAGACACGCTTCGCCAAGTTCTATAACCTGCCCGAACTCATGTCCGTTTTCAAGCAGACTGCGGATATTCAAACTGCGGATATGTTAAAGCTCCCCGTTCCTAAAGCAAACTTCCACACAGAGGTTATAAAACCCTCCGAATTGCAGCAGGAAATGATCGCGGGGCTTGCCGAGAGAGCCGAAGCCATCCGAAAAGGCGGCGTCGATCCCAAAGTGGACAATATGCTCCGCATTACTAACGACGGAAGGAAGCTGGCGCTTGATATGCGCCTGATAAACCCGCTGTCGCCCGACGATGAAAACGGAAAGATCGCGGTCTGCGCCCGCAACGTGTTTCGGATATGGGAGGACAGCAAAGACAGGCTCGGCGCTCAGCTTGTTTTCTGCGACCTTTCCACCCCAAAGGACGACGGGAGCTTCAACGTATATGACGACCTGAAAAGAAAGCTCATGGATAAAGGCGTCCCCGAAGCGGAGATAGCGTATATCCACGATGCAAACACCGAGGTGCGTAAAAAGGAGCTGTTTGCAAAGGTGCGTTCAGGGCAGGTGCGCGTCCTCATGGGCAGCACCCAAAAGATGGGCGCGGGAACCAACGTGCAGGACAGGCTTGTGGCGCTCCATGACGTAGATTGCCCGTGGCGGCCCTCCGATCTTGCACAGCGCCTTGGGCGTATTGTCAGACAGGGCAATCAGAATGCCGAGGTGGACATCTTCCGTTATGTAACGGAAAACACCTTTGATGCCTATCTCTATCAGCTTGTGGAGAACAAACAGAAGTTTATCGCGCAGATCATGACTTCAAAATCACCCGTGCGCGTGGCGGACGATATTGACGAAACTGCGCTGTCCTACTCAGAGATCAAGGCGCTGGCTACCGGCAACCCGCTGATTATCGAAAAATGCAACCTCGATATGGAGGTAAGCAAGCTGAATGTTCTGAAAGCGAGCCATCTGAATCAACGATACGCGCTGGAGGAAAT
>JAFZJT010000315.1 GCA_017553815.1 Clostridia bacterium | reverse complement strand
GTTACGACAGCCGATAGATCGCCGATCGTCTGCCTGCGCTTGGTGATAAGGCTGAACAGCGCCTCGCCCGCAAGGCATGAAGCGATGCAGACGGCGACTACGAGCAGCGAGCGCCAGCCGAATATGACCGTTCCCGCGATGAGCGCCGGGCAAAGGGCGATTATCACATCGAGCATGATGCCCCTTGTCGAACGCCCGGAGTTGATGTGCGGGGAAACGGAAACTACAAGATTATTGTTCTCCCTCTGCTCCATTAAGCTTTATCTCCATTTTGAGAATTCTGCCAATTCCTGAGCATCACCTTGGCGAGCTTATGCCGCTGCACTATGCGCTGATGCGCGGGGCAGACGAACGCGCATGCGCCGCATTCCATGCACAGATTCACCCTCTGTTTGAAGAGGGACGCGCCGTCGCCCGCGTTGAACGCCTTTGCGATAGCGGGCGGATTCAGCCGCATCGGGCAGTGATTGACGCAGTTGCCGCACCTTATGCAGGGCGTTTCCTCCGGGACGGCGGAATCCTTTTTATTGAAAGCGAGGAGCGCGTTGGTGTTCTTGAGCACAGGCGCGTCGAGATCCGGCATGGCGATGCCCATCATGGGACCGCCGTAAAGGAGCTTGCCCGGCTCCTCCTTAAAGCCGCCGCAGAAATCGATTATGTCCCTGATGCGGGTGCCGATGGGAACGAATACGTTCTTCGGCTCCCTGACGGCGGAACCGTCGACAGTGACGAGCTTTTCAACGAGCGGCATACCGGTCTCGATATAATTCTCGATATTGGCGAGCGTGGTTACGTTCATGATTATTACGCCCACGTCGAGCGGGAGCTTCCCCTCCGGAACTACGCGGCCGACGGTATTGTAGATGAGCACCTTCTCGCCGCCCTGCGGGTAAACGGAAGGCAGCGCCTTTACGATGACCGTCGGATCGTCCTCGAACCGCTTCCTGAGTTTGGCAATGGATTTGGGTTTATTCTTCTCCACGCCGATGTAGACCGCCTTGGGCTTCAAAAACTCCGAAATACGGCGAACGCCGCGCTCAACAAGATCGGTGTAATCGAGCATCGTCCTCGTATCGCTGGTGATATAGGGCTCGCACTCCGCGCCGTTGATAAGGAAGTATTCCGCCTGGTCGATATCCTTTATCGCGAGCTTGACGGAAGTCGGGAACCCGGCACCGCCGAGGCCGACGATGCCGCTTGCGCGAACCGCCTCCGCAAGATCGGAAAGGGAATTGATCTCCGGCTTCTGCAAGCCGGAATAAGGCCTCATCTCACCGTCCGAATCGATGAATATCGCAGGAGCGTTCCTGCCGTTTGAAAGCACGATATCCTCTACCTTTTTGACGGTGCCCGAAACCGACGCGTGAATGGGAGCGGAAATAAAGCCGCCCGATTCCGCGATCAGCTGACCGACCTCCACCTTATCGCCCGCCTTGACGACAGGCTTTGCAGGCGCGCCGATGTGCATTACCGTAGGAATGACTACCGATTTCGGCGGCGGCATCCTGACCGGCTCCATTTGGGCGGTGTTCTTCCTGTGAGGAACGTGCACCCCCGAAAGCGGATCAAAAAACTTTTTTGACATTTATTCTCCGATCTGCCGTTCCCGGCTTGGAAATTGGCGTTTTGAATCCAAAACGCCTTTTGAGAACATATTTCTACTTATATCAATTATACCACCGAGTATATAAACCGTCAACGGAAAATTGACGATAAGCGCCGATCGAATCAGGGAATAAAACGATTGTAAAAGCGACCGGGAAGCGTTATAATACGTTAACGATATCTTTAGCTTTCGGAGGGTGAAATGAAGCGAAGCAGTGTACCCCGCCAGCTGTTAAGGCTTCTCAATCTTTTGGTGATACCCGTCACCTATTTCGCGGCGAAGGGCGCCGCAAAAATACCCGGGACGGTCGAGGCCGTCTATTCCGGCAAGATCTATCCCGTTATAAGGAGCGCCGTCTCGCAGGTGACGAGGCTCGTTCCGTTGCCCGTTATCGAGCTGATCGCGGCATGCTTCGCCATATCGTTCGTGATAACGCTCATAGTTAGATTCATAAGGCTGCTTATGCGAAAGGAATACGCTTTCGTGAGACTGCTTTCGCTCTTCATAGGCGTCGTCATATTCGCGGCGTACCTCTTCCCCGCCTTTTATATCATGTGGGGCTTCAACATGTTCAGGCAGCCGCTCGAGAAAAACATGGAGCTGCCCGACAGGCAGTACACGACCGAGGAACTGAACATGGTATGCCTCGACCTCGCTCAAAAGGCCGCCCGTCTTCGCGATGAGGTCACCGTGGACACTTCCGGCATATTCAGCGCGGATCTCGATCTGATGCTCGATTCCGTAAGGGAGGCGTGCTTACGATTCGGTGAGCAGAATCCGAAATTCAAGGCGGACTGTCCCACGGCTAATCAGCTTTTGACTTCCGAATACTTCTCAAGATGCGGCATATCCGGCATATACATATTCCTGACCGAGGAGCCCTGTATCAACGTGAACGAGCCATGTCTGTATCTTGCGCACAGCGCAGCTCACGAAACGGCGCATTATATCGGCTACGCCCATGAGGAGGACGCGAATTTCCTCGCCTTCCTTATCTGCAGCGGCTCGGACGATCCGAACGTCGCCTATTCCGGCTATATGCACGCGCTTTTGAACTGCGGCAACACGCTTGCCCGTGCGGACAAAGAGGCGTACAACGCGCTTTACGGAACGTACTCCGTCGGCATGATAGCGGATATAGAGGATTACCGCGTGCATTACAGGAAGTATGCCGATACCAAGACATGGGAAAAATCGAACGAGATAAACGACAATTATCTTAAATTCAACGAACAGGAAAAGGGCGTGCTCTCCTATCAGGAGGACGTCGCCCTTATACTAAAATATTACGACAGCATCGGGTTCTTCGGTTAAAGCTTATTCGACGCCGATATCGAGCCCGCCGTTCATGCTCCAGACAAGGGTAACGTTCACGTTGCCCTTTTTGAATTGGGGCACGCCGCTTATGCCGTATGAGACCCATATAGCGGAGCCTTCAGAAAGCTTGAATCCCTCGGAGAGATAGCTGTTGGCGTACTCTTCGAAATCATCAGCGCTGACGCCCTTATACGAAACGACGACCATACCGTCGTTCCCCGTATAGATATCGTCGAAAAAGCCCTTCCCGGTGAAACGCGGGATACCGTTCAGCTTATCATACCCATCCCATTTATTAAGTACCTCGGGATCGGACGCTTCCTTTGGAAGCGCGTCCTCAGGCGGAGAGTACTTCGAGGAACAGCCTGCAAAACAGCATGCGGACAGCAGCAGGACCAGTATAACGGAAACAAATCTGTTCATTTTACAGAACGCCGCTTTGGGCAGCCTTTCCCGGCAGATCGCCGTTATAATTGATTATTATATCACATTTCACATTACGATTCAATCATAAAGGATAATAATCGGTCGTTCGGGCATCCTAAAACCGATACGGAGGCGCGGATGTTTACTTCATTTGTCAGAACAGTGATTATCTATTTCCTTGTGTTCGGCGTGCTGAGGCTGATGGGAAAACGGCAGATCAACGACATGCAGCCGTTCGATCTGGTGATAACGCTGCTCATCGCGGACGCCGCGGCGGTGCCGCTTTCAAACAGCGCGATACCTCTCCT
>JAFZJT010000314.1 GCA_017553815.1 Clostridia bacterium | reverse complement strand
GCCGACAAGGCCGCCTGCTACTGCGCCAGGTGTAAACGCGAGCTTGCAGATCGCACCGATTGCAGGGATGATGAAGTCATAGTTAATGCCAAGGATCACGATGCAGCCGATTACATAGAAAACTGCCATGACCCAATCGTGACTAAAGAGATTTATAACAAGGCACAAGAAATACGAGCCAATAAAAGCAAGAACAAGAAGCCGAGAGGAACGGTAGCGGAATATCCCTTTACAGGCATGATAGTCTGCGGTCAATGTAATAAGTCATACAGGCATAAGATAAATAATAGTGGACGTAAATGGCAAACAGCGATATGGATGTGTGGAACGCAAAGTGAACACGGCATGGAGAAATGCGATTGTACCAGAATTAAGGATTTGGTGCTTAAAGAAAAGTTTGTTGAATGCTACAATGAATTCATAGAAACAAAGCCGCAAGGGAACAAAGAAATCGAATGTGAAGTAAGTCTAAGTAGGCTATCGGATGAAGAACACGAACTGGCTGTACTTGCAATGCGTAACATGATTCCAATGGAAACGTTCAGGGCAGAAAAGAAGCGAATAACTGAAAAACGACGTGAATTGAGTATGACAAATAAAAACCGTCGTAAAAAAACAGTTAATCCGAAGCAGTACAAAAAGATAGCAGAATTTGACGAAAACATAATGAAACAATTCATAACGAAGGTCATCATAAATAAAAACATGGTGACCTTCGTGTTCTACAACGGTGTAAAAATCAGTAGAGCATACACAAACGGACAACCCGGGAACCAAAAGGGTTGGAACAGGAGGTAAGATATGGCAGTAGCAACACAAAGAGTAGTTCGTAAGATGATGCCGACTTCGGTATTGATTGAAAAGGCTGTTGAGAAAAAGAAACTGAATGTTGCGGCATACGCAAGAGTATCAACAGATAAGGATGAACAGGAAGACAGTTTCGCGAGGCAGGTGGAATATTATACCGGATTTATAAAGGGAAATAACACATGGAACTTCGTTGGAATATACGCGGATCCTGGCATAACAGGAACAAAGGCAGATGCACGCCCTGACTTCATGAGGATGATAAACGACTGCCGCGAGGGAAAAATAGACAGGATATTGGTTAAATCATTAAGCAGATTCGCCAGAAACACGATAGACGCGCTGATGTATATACGCGAGTTAAGAGAAAAAAATATTGGAATAACCTTCGAATCAGAGAACATTGATACACTGACGCCCGGAGGCGAGGTGCTACTCACCATACTTGCAGCAATGGCCGAGCAGGAAAGCAGAACAATATCCAAGAATGTAAAGTGGTCATATCAAAAGAAATTCGAGAGCGGCATAGTCTCCTTGAACACAGGGCTGTTATGGGGATACAATAAGGTCGGAGTTGATGAAGACGGCGGTGGTATATACGAAATCAATGAAGAAGAAGCTGAAATAGTTAGAAGAATATATCGCGAGTACATAGGTGGATTAACACCAAGACAAATTGCTGCAAATCTTGAACGTGATGAAATTAAGACGAAGCTTGGTAAAACGAAATGGAGATATAGCGTAATACAAAGCATACTGACAAACGAGAAATATACCGGTAACGCCATACTCGGGAAAACATTCAAGATGGACGTCACATCGGCTAAACGATGTAAGAACGAAGGACAGGCACCACAATACTATGTAGAAAGTACCCACCCGGCGATAATCGATATGGAAACATTTGAAAGAGTGCAAAATGAAATGAAATACAGAAGCAGCGGCGATGAGGATACTGTAGGACAGCAAAAATACTCAAGCAGATACGCGTTCAGTGGAATGCTGGTATGCGGAAAATGTGGCAGCAGATACAGACGGCATTCAAGGAAAATGGGAAGCGGAAAAATGGTAGCCAGTTGGGCATGTGCCAACAAGATTGTAAACGGAGCCGATGCCTGCCATTCGCGTCACATACGCGAGGATATACTAATAAAGACATATATCGCAGCAATGAAAAAGATGTCAGGTGATTATAATAAGGTGATTGCCACACTGCAGGAAAGCGCCGATGTGCTAAGCAAGGAATATCCCATTGAAAATCTAAACGAAATAAGCGATAAGATAATCACGATACAGACTGCGGTCATGAAATTGCATAGAAAAAAGCAGCAAGGGAAAATCGACATCAATAAATACGATCAGGAGATAGAAAAATTACAAAAAGAGCTTCAGGAGAACGAGACTAAGCAGAATGAGTTGCAGCAGGCAAGCACAAAAATATCGCACATAAAGGATTGGATGAAAGAATTCGGAAAGCACATGGAAACCACACAAATGGATGGTAAATACGACGGAGCAGTATTAAAAAAGCTGGTAAACAAAATTAAGATGTACGACGACAGGATCGTGGTGGAGTTCAACTACGGGATAACGGTCGAACAGGAATACGTGGAATAAGATATGCCTCAGCGGACGGTTATAGCAACCGGAAGCTGAGGCTTTTTTTATTGGTTTTATGCCTGCTCCAAAGAATAATTGTAAAAGCACTTGAAAAATCAGAATTATTGTGGTAAAATATAATAGTATTATTTTAATTAAATTTATCTGAAAGGGATCAAGGTATGACAAGAGCGCATGCAATAACAAATAACCATACATATATACGGCTATACTGCATAGCCTTGTCTCCTTACGCAAATCTTAAAAAAGCATTGGCATATACTGTAAGATAAATCACATCTTACGGTATGTGCCTTTTTGTTTTCAGTAAAAGAAAGAAGGGTGATTTTGGAATGAAGAAAAATCGGATTTTAAGCCTATTTGTAACACTCACAATGATTATGGGACTGCTTGCGGCGTTCCCAATCGTTTCCCATGCTATGCAAACAAGCGGCAGAAGCGGAGGTACGGTGTGGGAATTTGATCCCATGAGCGGATCTTTGTATATAAAGCCAAGTGGAAGCGGCAAAATGGATGACGGATATCTGGGGGATGAAGACCTTGAATACTGTACCAAAGATATTATGTTTGAGGATGGCGTCACTTATGTAGGCGCTCATGCATTTGAACGTTATCAGCGTATCAACAAGGTGTTTTTTGCCGATAGTATTACGGAAATCGGTAATTATGCTTTTTGCGGCGATACCTTTGGCAGCAGGATCCAACTGTTGGCTTTGCCGGAGAATTTAGAGAAAATAGGCGATCATGCCTTTGATAAAAACTATAATCTTTTTGAGGTCAGATTTAGGGGAAAGCTCAAGACTATCGGTGACTTCGCATTCCGTGATTGCTGGCGTCTCGTAGAACGAAAGCTTCCACCGAGCGTTCAAAGCATAGGGGTCGAGGCGTTTGCAATTGAGAATCAATTTCTCGGGGAGGAAGCATACAGAACCGCAGTCGGTGTGCAGTCGGCAAAAGACAATGTTATATACAGTGATAATATTCCCAGGCGGGCATTTTATCATGCTCAAGCCTTTAAAACGCTTGAAATAGGCGAAGGCTGTACTGAGATCGGCGAAAAAGCTTTTGCCGAGACGGACGGGATCACCAAACTGATATTACCCAAATCCATTAAAAAAATAGACCGAGCGGCGTTTGAGAATACATGGATAGGAAAAGTTTGCTATAAAGGCACATATGAGGATTGGCAGAAGATAGACCTTATAAATGACGACGGTGCTAACGACAGTTTATTTAAAGTAAAAGTATGGGATGAACACTATTGGCATGCTCATTGGGAAGACAGACCTATCCGTTTTATTGAAAGCGGCAGCTTGGACTTAGGTCTTGAATGGGAACTTAAAGATGACGGAACTCTCGTTATACGTAAACAAGAGGGCGGCGACGGTACAATGGAAAACATGGATGTTCCCGAAATCGTGTATTGGTACGGAAATCGTCTTGACATAACCTCCGTCATTATAGAGGACGGCGTAAAAACCATAGGCGACTATGCGTTTTACGGATGCAAAAATTTACGCTCGGTTACCATTCCTTCAAGTGTTACCAAAATAGGCAAATATGCTTTTAAGAATTGTATCAGCCTGCAAAATCTGACTATTCCCGACAGCGTCACAGAGATCGGCGACGGTGCGTTCATGAACTGCTATTTTCACTGCGACTTGACGATCTCCGGATCTCTCAATTCGATTGGAAACAATGCTTTCAGCGGCGTTACGATAACCGGCGATACAAAATATAACGGCAGTAAGATAAATTGGGACAGCAATGTAGATATAGAGCCGGGAAACAAAAGCATTTTGAGCAATCTTTTGATATTTGACCGCGATCCCGGGGGCGTTTGCCCCAAGACCGAAAGCGATCATGTCGCATGGTCGGTGCATGGCGATACCCTTCTCATTACGGGCGCAGGCAAAATGAAGGACTTTGACTCGGCTTCGGATGTTTATTGGCTCGCATACAGAGACAATATCAAAAAGATAAGGATAGATGACGAAGTCACCTCTATAGGAAAATACGCTTTTGCATATTGCGGTAATCTTGAAGAAGTGGATATAATGGGCAACATTACCGAGATAGGCAGAGGCGCTTTTGAGCATTGTACATCCCTTAAAAATATCTATCTTCCCGCGTCTGTTGCGGTCATGGCAAGCTCTAACGCTTCCCAGAACGGAAAATATGTGTTCAACGACTGCACAGCTCTCGAAAGCATAGATATGGATGTTTACAATACGACCTTCCGTCAGTGGGACGGCGGTCTTTACGATGCTGATTTAACAAGAATTATCCAATATCCGCTCGGCAAGCTTCAGGAGGATTTCACTCTCCGTGACGGCGTTGAAACGATAACAAGCAGAGCGTTTTCGGGCGCGGTACACTTAAAAACCGTAACTATTCCGCAAAGCGTTACCTCTATCGAGCAATGGGCGTTTGACAGATGCAATAATCTGACCGATATATACTATGAGGGAACGGCATACGATTGGGTAAATGTTACTAATTACGACGATAAGGTCACGGCGCTTTATAACAGCGGTCATGTGCATTTTGCAGAACTTCCCGAAGACAACTATTGCGGTGAAAATGTTACATACGAGCTTGTCGGCGGCACGCTTAATATAAACGGTACCGGCGCGATGTACGACTATGATTCCTTCACCGATACGCCATGGTACTTCGACAAGAGCTATATCGACGAGGTAGTTATCGGAAGCGGCGTAACGCATATCGGCGATTATGCATTCTACGGCTGTGATTATTTGGGTGATGTAACCATTCCCGACAGCGTGACAAGCATCGGAGATTACGCTTTCGCAAAATGCCCGTATCTGGGAACGGTAGATTTCCCGCACTATCTTGAAAGCATTGGCGATTACGCTTTCTGGGACGATACCGATATAATGAGCATAACGATTCCGAACACTTGCGAAAGCTTGGGCGAAAGCGCGTTCAGAGGCTGTTCGTCCCTTATGACGGCAACGCTTCCGTCATCCCTTGAAAAGGTTTCGTGGGCGCTCTTCTGTGACTGCTCCGAGCTTTCAAGCATAACCATTCCCGCGGGCGTTACCGAAATTGAAAACAACGCCTTTAACGGCTGTGTCGCTCTTGAAACGGTAACGCTTCCCGATACGGTTGAAACTATCGGCAACGGCGCATTTTACGGCTGTGACAATCTCCGATATGTTTACTATGCGGGAAGCTACGGCGACAGACAGAATAATGTGAAAACAGGCGCGAAGACGCGAAAAGTAAATGACGCGAACTGGAGCTACGGCGTTACGCACAGCCTGACTCTTGTTCCGGCGGTTGAGCCGACCTGCTCGGCGGCAGGGCACGTTGCATATTACGAATGTTCGCACTGCGATAAGATTTTTGAGGACAGCGAGGCTGTGACCGAAACAAGCCTTGCAAATGTCGCAATTCCGCATAAGGAGCATAATTTGGCGTACAGATATGCCAAAGCCGCGACCTGTACGGACGAGGGCTGTATCGAGCATTACGAATGTATCTACTGCCACCAGACCTTTGCGGACGAAGACGGTCTGACACCGATTTATGATGTGACTACGCCGACAGTAGCGCACGATATAGAATGGATGCAGCCGACAGACGCTACCTGTACGGGAGACGGCTATGACGCACATTATGAATGTACCGTGTGCCACAAGTTCTTCACAGGTCCCGAAGGCTTTACCGAGGATGATCCCGATATCCACATAACAGCTCCGGCAACGGGACACGATTGGGAATTCACCGAATGGCTCTGGGCGGATGATTGCAGCTTCTGCTACGGCATTTTCACCTGCCGCAATGATGAGGAGCATATAACCTACGTTGACGCTGAAATATCGGAGGGACACGATTATAACGACGACGGAAATGAAATCGTGAGATATACCGCCGAAATAAATAATGTGTACGGCAATTATACAGACACAAAGGAAAGAGTCGTTTCCTATTTCGGCTTGCTTGAATCGGCTGATAGCCGCCTTGTTGATTACAGTATTTTCCTTGAGAGCGGAGAGCTGTGGATCAACGGTGCAGTGAGTCAGCAGGAACCGGTGTATGTAGGATTTTACGATGAAAGAGGAAAACTTTCCGACCTTCGCCTGTTTACAGCAGAAACGGAAGAAGCAAACGAAATCAGCGTAAATCCCGATATTGCGACAATAAAAGTTATGTGGTGGAAAGCAGGAAGCTTGCAGCCTATCTGTGAAAATGCAGTACTTGATTTGAGGTAATAATCAAAAAACAACGCAGGAGCATTTACCGAACCGGTATTTGCTCCTGTGTTTTATTTAGAGAAAAATGGTGTACTTTTTGAATTTCTTTGACTGGGTGGTGTACTTTTTGAATTTCTTACCTTAAAATTACCCCTAAAATGTACCTTTTTGCCCGTCTTTGCCACGTAAGAAATCACATTTGTATACCAAGCAAATGTGATTTCTTTTTGCTTTAGAGTAAATATACAAGTAAGCGTAAAATAATACCCATATTTACACCGTCGAACCAACATGATATGATTGTGTTCGGAGGCGATGAAAATGAGACATTCACAAGAGGAATGGAAAGAAATCATTAATGAATTTGAAAGCAGTGGGTTAAGTCAACGGCAATGGTGTAAAATTCATGGAGAAGATCGGAACAGACTTCAATACTGGATACTGCGTTTTCGGTATCTCGACATGGGGACTGATATAGCCTTTGCAGAGGTGGTTACTGGAGGTGATAACGGTGATATAACATACGTATTGTCCCCTACTGTCCCACTCTTTCCCTTACTTTCCTCTGCGGCATTATTTACTTGACTCATAGTTGACTTCGCACTCCGCACGTGTTGTCAAGGGGACGGTTCTCTTGACACCTCCCTGACAAGGTGTC
>JAFZJT010000313.1 GCA_017553815.1 Clostridia bacterium | reverse complement strand
TTTTATCTGTCTCACCGCTTAAGCTCTTCGGAACTCCGCCACTATGGGGGGGCGGTGTACAAAAGCGGATACGGGAACCGAGCCCCCGTATCCGCCTTTATCCGTTTTGTCGACCCTCGGCCGACCGTGCTGTTTTTTGCTTTGAAGCGCTTATTTTCTCTTGGAAGCAGTGCTCTGCGTGGTGCCTGCGCCCGTTACGTTGAAGGTGCTCGCTTCGGGGAACTTTTTATTATCGAGTGAAAGCAGGCACATATAACTTGCCATATCAGAGGTGCCGACGTCGCCCTCCATCGTTCCCTCCGTCACGACCGTGACCGTGCCGTTTTCAAGCTTTACACTCTTAACCTTCGGGATGACTGAGCCGCTGCTGAAGGTAAGGTTGAAAACGAGGATATAATTGCTCTTGAAGAACTCCTCGTCGTACTGCTTGAGATAATCGTCCAAGGAAGTCTTGCTCATCGCGTTGGAGCCGGAGTTCTCTGTCAGCATTTCGCGGAGCTTTTCGGTGCTGTTTATGACGTAGGGCGTCATGCTGTTGACGGTCTCGGTGTACGGAATGCGGATGAATCGATAGTCATATCCGTTCAGATCGTGTACGGGCGCCGGGGTGGCGTTGGGCGGCAGAGTGACCTTGGAAACGTCGTTGCCGCTGATCGGCGCGATGGTTGCGGGAGCGGGCGTATTGTCCTTGCCGCTCTGATCCTGCTGCGGCTTACAGGCCGCGATCGATGCGGCGAAGAGCGCTGCGAGAGTTGTCAGTCCGAGTTTCTTTACGAAGCCTTTATTCGTTTTCATTTTGATATTCCTCCTTACACGGAATAAATGCGTATTTTTTTCGGGCTTTTCATCGCCCTTCATCCATATAACGGATGATCCCTTTGTGCGGTTGCACTCAAAAGCGATTTTATCAAATGACCGCCGTAAGCTCTCCAACGAGATTGGTCTGCATCAGCTTGAGCACCGCGTCCATATCCGAGGTTCTTCCGAGCACCCACATGAGCTTTGTGATCGCGGCTTCGGTGGTCATATCACCCGCCGAGATTATGCCGAGCTCCTTGAGCGGGCGGCTGACCTCGTAGATGTCGGGAGTGGACTGCTCATAGAGGCATTGCGAGGTCAGTATCACGGGAAGCCCGTTGTCCATAAGATGCTTTATCGCCTCAAGATGGTTCCTTCGGATGCTGTGCATGCCGCCGAGTCCGAACGCCTCCACGACTACGCCCTTGATACCGCAGTCGATGCAGCATTCGATGAGTTTCGTGCTCATTCCGGGAACGAGCTTAATAAGCGCGACTCTCGGGTCGATATCCGTTGAAAAGGCGAAGCTCTCGGGAAGCACGGGCGTATAGAGCGTGTGCAGCTTGCCGTTTGAAACGGTGCCGATCGGGGGATAGTTTATCGACTCGAATGCGTTGAGCGAGGTGGTTCTCGTTTTAACGGCGCGGCAGCCGAGCATCAGCGAGTTTCCGAAGCAGACGAATACTCCGCCAGTCAGCCCCCTTGCCGCGATTATCGCGTTTTCAAGGTTGCGCCTACCGTCCGAATTCGGATAAACGGCGGGATTCTGCGAGCCCGTCAGCACCACGGGTATCGGTATTCCCGCAAGCATGAAGCTGAGCATGCTCGCCGTGTACGCCATTGTGTCCGTTCCGTGGGTTATCACGATGCCGTCGCAGGATGAAACCTTCTCCTTCACCGCCTCGGCGATGGTGATCCACTCCTCGGGCTGGATATTGGACGAATCCATGCTGAAAAGATCGATGCATTCGATGTTTTCAAGGTCGCCCTCAATAAGATTCAAAAGCTCGCGGGCGTTTAGCCCCGGCTTGAGTCCGCTTTCGGTGGGAGTGCAGGCGATGGTGCCGCCGGTCGATATCATAACAATCCTCTTCATACTCGTTTCCTCCGAATAGGCTTTTAGTTTAGTGAACAGCGAAAATTATCCGATGACCTCGCAGCGCATATACGGAACAAGCGCCTCGGGCACCTTAACGCTGCCGTCCTGCTGCTGATAGTTTTCAAGTATCGCCGCAACGGTGCGTCCGACCGCGACGCCGCTGCCGTTCAGCGTGTGCACGAGCTCGGGCTTAGATTTCGCATCCCTGCGGAAGCGGATCTGCGCCCTTCTCGCCTGGAAGTCCTCGAAGTTTGAGCAGGAACTTATCTCAACGTACCGATTGTAGCTCGGCATCCAGACCTCGATATCGTAGGTTTTGGCGGAGGAGAAGCCAAGGTCGCCCGTACTTAGGCACACCACGCGGTACGGGAGGCCGAGGCCAACAAGCACGCGCTCGGCGTCGTTCGTCAGCTTTTCAAGCTCGTCGTAGCTGTCCTCGGGGCGGGTGAATTTAACAAGCTCCACCTTGTTGAACTGATGCTGACGAATCAGGCCGCGCGTGTCCCTTCCCGCGCTGCCCGCCTCGCTTCTGAAGCATGCGGAATAGGCGCAGTACTTGATCGGAAGCTCGCTGCCCTCGAGGATGTCGCCCCTATGCAGATTAGTGACGGGCACCTCGGCGGTCGGGATCAGGAAATAATCCGTGCCCGCGACCTTGAACGCGTCATCCTCGAACTTCGGGAGCTGACCCGTTCCCGTCATCGAAGCCCTGTTGACCATATAGGGCGGCAGTATCTCAGTATAGCCGTTCTCGGTGTGCATATCGAGGAAATAGCTGATTATCGCGCGCTCAAGCCTTGCGCCGAGACCGCGATAGACCGTGAACCTCGCGCCGGTTATCTTGCCCGCGGAGGCGAAATCGAGGATATTCAGCCCCTCGCCGATATCCCAATGCGCCTTGGGCTCAAAGCCGAACTCGCGCGGCGTTCCAACCCTTCTAAGCTCCTGATTATCCTTATCGTCCGCGCCGTCGGGCACGCTCTCATGCGGGATATTGGGTATCTTGAGAAGAAGCTCGTCGAACTTTTCGTCGATACCCGCAAGCTCGCCGTCAAGCTCCTTTATCTCGTCCGCCACCTGCTTCATCTCGGCAAGAAGCTCCGTCACGTCCTCGCCCTGCTTTTTGAGCACGGGCACCTTCGCGGAGGCCTCGTTGCGCTTTGCCTTGAGCACTTCGACCTTCTGGATCAGCTCACGGCGCTTTTCATCGAGCTCAAGCACCTCGCTCACGTCCGCGCCCTTTCCGCGGCGAGCCTTCATCGCGGCAACGAGCTCTTCTGGGTTCTTTCTTATTCTTTTGATATCAAGCATTTTCTTTTCTCCTTGGTTATCAACACGTTTTTATTATTATCAGTTGAAATTCCGCTTGATTTCAACGCTGGTTATTCATTATTCGCGGTTCGTCAAGCATTCGCGATCAGAGGCTCATTCAGCCGTTCTTCCGCAACACTTCTTATACTTCTTGCCGCTTCCGCAGGGGCAGGGATCGTTCGGACCGACCTTCTTATCCACGCGCTTGGGCTTGGACTTCTCGTTAGATGCGTCCGCGCCCGCGTTGGTGAACATCTTGCGCTGCTGCGGCTGGGGCTGCGCCGATCTGAAAACGGGATGATAGAGGCGCTGGATGGTTTCGGTGCGTATCTCCTCGTTCATCTGGTCGAACATATCGAAGCCCTCGTTCCTGTACTGGATAACGGGATCCTGCTGACCCATCGCGCGAAGACCGATACCCTCGCGAAGCTGATCCATCGCGTCGATATGATCCGCCCAATGCCTGTCGACCGAAACGAGCAGGCATACGCGCTCGAACTCCCTTATATCGCGCTCTATCTCTTTAAACTTGGCCTCGAGCAGGTCGTAGACCGCGTCCGTCGCCTTTGTGAGCTTAACCTCGAGGTCGTCGCGCGAATTCGCTTCCTCAACGAGCTTCTCCGCGCCCTGAATGCCGAAGGTTTGGGAGACCTCATGCGCAAGGCCGTTCAGATTCCATTCGCCCTGCTTCGCCTTTGCGGGGCAGTAGAAATCGAGCATCGCTGAGAGCACCTCGCCGCGCATCTGCATGACCTGAGCGTGAACGTCCTCCCCCATCAGCACCCTGCGGCGCTGTGAGTAGATGATCTCACGCATCTTGTTCATAACGTCGTCGTATTTGAGAACGTTTTTACGGATATCGTAGTTGTGGCTCTCGACGCGCTTCTGGGTGTTTTCTATGGATTTTGAGAGCATTCCAACCTCGAGCGATTCCACCGAGCCCTTGCCCATCATCTTTCCGAGCATATCGGAGAGCTTCTCCATGCGCTCCTCGCCGAAGCGTTTCATCATCTCGTCCTGCATCGAAACGTAGAACCTTGTTGCGCCGGGATCGCCCTGACGGCCGGAACGGCCGCGGAGCTGATTGTCGATACGCCTCGACTCGTGACGCTCGGTTCCCATCACGAACAGACCGCCGACCGCAACGACCTTCTCATGCTCGGCGTCGGTCTCGACCTTATACTTTTGATAGGTTTCATTATAAACGCGGCGCGCCTCGAGTATCTCCTCATCGCTCGTTTCAACGTGGCTCGTTGCGTTTTCTATCATCTCGTCGGTGTATTCGTTCCTTCGCATCTCGCGCCTTGCAAGATAGTCCGGGTTGCCGCCGAGCAGGATGTCCGTTCCGCGACCCGCCATGTTGGTGGCAATCGTGACCGCGCCGAATTTGCCCGCCTGAGCGATGATATCCGCTTCCTTGGCGTGCTGCTTCGCGTTCAAGACCTCGTGCTTGATGCCGCGCCTGATAAGAAGGCGGCTTACAAACTCGGATTTTTCGACCGACGCCGTACCCACGAGCAGGGGCTGACCCGTTTCGTGAATTTTGACGATATCCTCAACGATCCTTGCGTATTTATCCTCTTCCTTAGCAAACAACGCGTCGTTGTAGTCCACCCTCCGGATGGGCTTATTGGTCGGTATCTCAACAACGTCGAGGTTGTAGATTCCGATGAACTCGTCCTCTTCGGTCTTGGCGGTACCCGTCATGCCCGCGAGCTTTTTGAACATTCGGAAGTAGTTCTGATAGGTTATCGTTGCGATGGTTTGGTTCTCATCCTTTATCTCAACGCCTTCCTTGGCTTCGAGCGCCTGATGCAGGCCGTCAGAGTACCTTCTTCCGATCATGATGCGGCCCGTGAAGGTATCGACTATGAAAACCTGTCCGTCGGTCACGATATAATCCTTATCAAGATCGAAGAGCGCGTGCGCGCGCAGCGCCTGCTTGATGTAGTGGTTCAGCTCGGTGTTGTCCGAAGCGGCGATATCCTCGATATTGAAGTAGGTCTCCGCCTTCTTCATGCCCTGCTCGGTCAGCGCCACGGTGCGCGCCTTGATATCGCACATATAATCGCCGCTCTCGGGCTGGGTCTTGCCCATCTGCATATCCATCTTGGTTAGCTGGATAAGATCCTCGCCGCGAGTGAGTGAGCGCACGAATCTATCCGCCCGCTTATACATATCGGTGGATTTTCCGCTCGGACCCGAGATAATAAGCGGCGTTCTCGCTTCATCGATCAAAATGGAGTCCACCTCGTCGACTATCGCGTAGGCAAGGCCGCGCTGAACAAGCCCCTCCTTGGTTATCGCCATGTTGTCGCGCAGGTAGTCGAAGCCGAATTCGCTGTTCGTGCCGTAGGTGATGTCGCATTCATACGCTTTCTTTTTCTCCGCGTTCTCCATCTGGCTCACGATACAGCCGACAGTCAATCCAAGGAATCGATGGATCTTGCCCATCCACGCTGCGTCGCGCTGCGCGAGGTATTCATTTACGGTTACAACGTAAACGCCCTCGCCCGTGAGCGCGTTCAGATAGCTCGGCAGCGTCGCAACGAGGGTCTTGCCCTCGCCCGTGCGCATCTCGGCGATGCGTCCCTGATGCAGTATGATGCCTCCGATGAGCTGAACGTCGAAATGCCTTTGCCCGATGGTGCGCCAAGCGGCCTCTCTGACGACCGCGAACGCCTCGGGAAGAAGCTGATCGAGCGTTTCACCGCCTTTATAGCGGCGCTTGAATTCCTCGGTCTTGCCGCGAAGCTGCTCGTCCGAAAGCTTTTTGATGCTCCCTTCAAGCTCGTTTATCTTCTTTACGAGCGGCTTTATCTTTTTTATCTGCTGTTCGCTCGTGTTTCCGAAAAGTTTATCTATGAATCCCATTTTGCCTGTGCCGCGCTATAGCGCGGCGCTCCTTTCATTGATCAAATAGCTCTTATTTATAGAAATTCCGCAGGAATTTCAACAACAACTATTCATTATTCACTATAAATTAACCGTCCTGCTCCTCGCCCGAAAGCAGTTTCGTTCTTTCGGCAAGGATAAGCCCCTCGATCATCTCATCCATATCGCCGTCGATAAACTGGGGCAGCTTATACAGCGTCATATTAATGCGGTGATCGGTCACGCGCCCCTGCGGGAAGTTGTAGGTGCGGATGCGCTCGCTTCGATCGCCAGAGCCAACCTGGCTCTTTCGCGCCGAAGCCTCTTTCTCAGCCTGCTCTTTCGAGTAGAGCTCGTACAGGCGGCTTTTTAAAACCTTCATCGCCTGCTCCTTGTTGCGCCCTTGGCTCCGCTCATCCTGACTTTGAACCACTATCCCCGTCGGGATATGCGTTATGCGTATCGCGCTCTCGGTCTTGTTGACGTGCTGACCGCCCGCGCCGCTTGAACGGTAGGTGTCGATGCGCAGATCGCTCAAATTGAGCTCGATCTCTATATCGTCCGCCTCCGGCAAAACCGCCACCGTCGCCGCGCTCGTGTGGATGCGTCCCTGCGTTTCGGTCTCTGGCACGCGCTGAACGCGATGCACGCCGCTTTCAAACTTCATTCGCGAGTACGCGCCGCGCCCGTTGAGGCTGAAAACCGCCTCCTTGGCGCCGCCCATCTCGGTTTCGTTCATATCGATAAGCTCATACTTGAAGCCGTGCCGCTCGGCATAGCGCTGATACATTCGCATCAAAACGCTTCCGAAGAGCGCCGCCTCGTCGCCGCCCGTTCCCGCGCGGATCTCGATTATTACGTTGCGCTCGTCGTTTTTATCCTTCGGAAGAAGCAAAACCTTGAGGTTTTGAAGCTGCTCCTCTTTTTTTGCGGAAAGCTCCCTGAGCTCCTCCTCGGCGAGGGTGCGCATCTCCGCATCCGCCGACTTATCATCGAGTATCGCCTGTGCTTCCTCGATGCCGCTTTCGGCCGCCGTGAATTCGTCGTAGGCCGCGATTATCGGCTCAAGGTTCGCATGCTCCTTGACGAGCTCGCGCCAGGTGTTCTGATCCGCTATCACTGCGGGGTCGCTTATCCTCTCGGCAATCTCAAGGAAATGCGCCTTCATCTGTTTAAGTCGTGTAAGCATTATTCACCTTCCGTAAACAGCTCCTCATATTCTTCCGCCGATAATTCATAATACAGAAAACCGGGATAATCGGGATCCCTGAGCTCATCGGGCATATCCTTCTTTACCATGCCGATGCTTTCATACAGCTTCAGCGCGCGCTCGTTTTCTGGGTTTGGGTCGACGTAAACAAGCTCCGCACCGTTTTCAAAGGCTTCCCCTACAGCGTGAAGAAGGCCGCTTCTGCCTATGCCCCTTCCCCTTGCCTCGCCGAAAAGCTTTATGTCCAGCGCGGCTCTGCCCGTGAAAGCGTCTATCGCGTAGAACGCTTCGCCGCAGTAAGCGTCATCCTCATAGATTGAGAAATGGTTCACTTGGGGACGGTGCGCTTCGATGCGCTCCAGCCAGCGCCGCATATCCTCCGCGCTTTTTGTAAGCCCGTTCGGGAAGCCGACGAATTTCATCACCTCGCCGTCCGCCCAAAGCCTTCTCGTGTTTTCAAGATCGTCCCTTTCGGTTTCTTTGATGATAAGCATATAGTTCTCTCCTGTTATTCAAGCGTTACCGAAACAACGCGGTCATTTTTCGCAAGATCCTTCAGCACCTTGACGCTCATCCCTTCCGCGCCACGAAACAATGCGGGCACGCTTTCGCCCTGATCGAAACCTATCTCCATAAGCAGCGCACCGCCATCGTTCAGATGTTCCCTAAAGCTTTCTGCAATCCTCCGATAGAGGTCGAGCCCGTCCTCGCCGCCGTCGAGCGCGAGCATCGGCTCCCTTTGCACTTCCTCGGAAAGCGTTTTCACCGTGCGGGACGGGATATACGGCGGGTTTGCGGTGATAAGGTCGAACTTTCTTCCCTTAAACGCCGCGAAAAGATCGCTCTGCGCTAATTCGCACTCCGCGCCGAGGTTTTCCGCATTCTTTTTCGCAATTTCGAGCGCGGCGGGGCTTATATCGGAAAGCGCGGGGCGTATGCCCGTTCGCTTTTGAAGCGTGATGCCTATACAGCCCGAGCCCGTGCAGATATCAAGAAGGCTTTTGTATCCGCGCGCGGCGATAAGCCTTTCGGCTTCCTCGGCAAGCATTTCCGTATCCTGCCTCGGGATAAGCACATCGGGCGAAACGGTAAAGGTCAGCCCCATGAAATCCCATTCGCCGAGGATATGCTGAAGCGGCTCATGCGCAAGCCTGCGTTTTATAGCGGCTTCAAGCGTTTTTTGCTGCACTTCGGTCAGTTCTGCGGCATCGTCCGCTCCGCGGACCCTTCGCCCGACGACAAGCGAAACGAGCTCGCGTGCGTCCACCGCGGCATCCTCGCCGCTGACGGTACTAAGCGCCTCTTTCGCCCAACTAAGCGCCTCACGAACGGTCATTCGTCCGCTCCCTCGGATTCGGTTTGCGCATCTTCGGCGGCTTCGGTATCATGCGCCGATTCAATAGGCTCAACGTCCACGATAACGCTCTCGACTTCGCCTTCATCGTCCTCCGGCGCGTCGGCAAGGTCGTTGTAGTATTCGGGTGTGCGCTCGCCCATCGCGATATAGAACGCCGCCATCGCGACCTCGATCATGTCCTCGGTGGGCTCCTTGGTGGTTATGTACTGAAGCCCCATGCCCGGCGCACGAACTATCCTTGTGAAAAGATTATCGCGCTTGGCCGCCCACCTAAGGATCTCGTAGCTCAGACCCGCGATAAGGGGCAGAAGCAAAATCCTCGTTCCGAATCTAAAGAGGAACGCAAGCAATTTATTCGCGATATTTATATGGAAGCCGTACTGGAAAACCACGTCCACAACGGTCAAAACGAATATCGATACCGCCATAACGAGGAAGAGGTAGTTCGTGCCGCACCTCGGGTGCAGGCGGGTATGCTTCATCGCGTGCGCGGGGTCGAGCACGTCCTCCGCTTCGTAGCAGGAGATGGTCTTATGCTCCGCGCCGTGGTACATGAAGATGCGGCGCATATCCTTGATGCCCGACACGGCAAGCAGATACCCTACGTATATCGCAACGCGCAGAAGACCCTCAACGAGCGAGCGCCAAACGCTCTTGCCCTCGCCGAATATCAGCGAAGCGATGAGCTGGGGCAGGAACATGAACAGCCCCACCGCAAGCAGGATGCCGAGCACCGCGGCAACGCCGATAACTATGTTTTCAACGCTCTTTCCGAAGGTCTTGGCGAGCCATTTCTCGAATTTGGACGGCTCCTCGTCGGCAAACGCGTCCTCGCCGTACATCTTTGCGGATTCTGTGGTGGTCTTCATGCCCGTTGCGAGCGATTCAAACAGCGCCACAACGCCGCGCACGATGGGAAGCCCAAAAAAGGTTCCCTTCTTCGCGCGCGTCGTCTGCTTATTGTAGCTTGCTACTATCTTTCCGTCCGCACGGCGCACCGCCATCGCGATGCCCTCCTCGGACTTCATCATAACGCCTTCCATGACGGCCTGACCGCCCACGGCGCATTTTCTCATAATTTGCTCCTTATCTTTTCAATAATCACGCCTTGGTCCAGCTCGTGCCTTCCTTACCGTCCTTGAGCGTTATGCCCTTTTCGGCGAGTTCGTTTCTTATCTCGTCGGCGCGCGCCCAATCCTTATTCTTCTTCGCTTCGGCGCGCTCTGCTATAAGCTTCTCAACGTATTCGGTAAGCTCGTCCGAATGCTCGTTCTTTTCGCCCGAGGTGAGGTCAAGCGAGAGCACGCTGTCGAAATCATTTATGAGCGCGAGCTTGGTCTTGCTGGAGATATCCGCCTTAAGCACGTCGTAGAGCACGGTCAGACCGAGCGAGGTGTTGAGGTCGTTGCCCACGTTTTCGATGAACTTTTCGCGGTACTCGTCGAACCTCTCCTGCTCGAATTCGCCCTCGTCCGTGATCGCGGCGATGCGGTTCTTCAGCCTTTCGTAAGCCGCCTTGGAATTGTCAAGCGTTTCAAAGGTGAACTCGAGCGGCTTACGATAATGGCTCTGCAGGCAGAACATACGGTAGACGAGCGGGTCGTAGCCGCGCTCGCGCACGACCGAAACGGTCAGGATATTGCCCTTGGACTTGCTCATCTTGCCCTCGCGGTCGTTGAGGTGCTGAACGTGGAACCAATGGCGGCACCACTCATGCCCTATCGCCGCTTCGCTCTGCGCTATCTCGTTGGTGTGGTGCGGGAAGATATTGTCCACGCCGCCGCAGTGTATGTCGAGATATTCGCCGAGATGCTTCATGCTGATCGCGGAGCACTCGATATGCCAGCCCGGATAGCCAACGCCCCAGGGGGAATCCCATTTGAGCTCCTGCGAATCGAATTTGGACTTGGTGAACCAGAGCACGAAATCGGACTTATTGCGCTTGTTGCCGTCCGCCTCCACGTCATCGCGAACGCCGACGAGAAGATCGTCCGAAGAGTGCCCCGTGAGCGCGTAATAATCATCTAATTTTGAAGTGTCGAAATAGATATTTCCGCCCGCTTCGTAGGCAAAGCCGTTTTCAAACAGCTTCTCGATAAGCGCGATGTATTCCTGTATGCAGTTCGTTGCGGGCTCCACCACGTCGGGCATCTTGATATTGAGCGCGGCGCAGTCCTCAAAAAACGCCTTTTCATAGAACTTCGCAAGTTCGAGCACGCTCTTGCCCTCGCGCTTTGCGCCCGCCACCATCTTGTCCTCGCCGGTGTCGCCGTCGCTCGCAAGATGGCCGACGTCCGTAATGTTCATAACGCGCTTCACGTCATAGCCGATATAGCGAAGGAACTTTTCAAGCACGTCCTCCATGATATAGCTGCGAAGGTTTCCGATATGCGCGAAATGATAGACGGTCGGGCCGCAGGTATACATGCTGACCTTGCCCTCCTCATGGGGGGTGAAGGGCTCCACCTGCTTTGTCAGGGTGTTATAGAGATTGAAATTACTTATTGCCATTTTATTTTCTATCCTCAACTTTTAATTATTCACTATCCGCTTTTTCTCACTCAAGCGTCATGCTTCCGCGCTTTATCCAGCCCAGCTTATGCATAAGCTCGCTGAAAACTATCGCGAGCACGGCGGGCGCAACGATATGGAGCAGAAGCACCTTTAAAAGTATCTCAAGCCAGCCCGTGCCCTCGCCGAGCATG
Organism: Clostridia bacterium; assembly: GCA_017553815.1. The sequence continues at coordinate 11,614 of JAFZJT010000313.1, read as the reverse complement.
GTGGTGAAGGTGCCAATCTGACCCACGAAGCCGCAGGTGCCCATGCCGCCCGAAACGCCGAGATTCTTCATCCGGAAGACGGTCGTGCCGAGGGGGCCGAGTATCGCGCTTGCAAGGGTCGGTGGTATCAGTATCTGCGGATGGCGGATAACGTTCGGCACCTGAAGCATCGAGGTGCCGAGGCCGAGCGAAACAACGCCGCCCCAGCCGTTCTCCTTGAAGCTTGCCGCCGCAAAGCCGACCATGTGGCAGCAGCAGCCGATGGTCGCCGCGCCCGCCGCAAGGCGGATGCCTTCCGCGGTGCCCGGCTCCATGCCCTCCGCGATAACGAAAATCATGGCCGCGATCGCCGCGCTCGATATCGGCGCTGTCAGTATAAGCCCGAGCGAAACCGCCATAACGATGCCCATCGGGATCGGGTACATGTGCGTTGCAAGGCCGATGACCTCGCCGAGCCACTTCATGAACGCGCCGAGGGGTGCGCCGAGCAGATACCCGATGAAGCCGCCCGTCAGTATCGAAACGAGGGGAACGAGCAGGATATCGACCTTGGTTTTGCCCTCAACGAGGTTGCCCATTTCAACGCTTACAAGCGAAGCAACGTATGAGCCGACGGGACCCGCGCCGCCAGCGCCGCTGGTGTAGCCTATCGCGCCTGCGACTATTGAGGAGCAGAGCGTGAATGGCTTTGCACCGAGCGCAAGCGCTATCGCCGCGCCGATAGCGCCGCCGATAACGTGTCCATTTTGGCAGACGCCCACAACGTAATTCAGGAAATCCTGAAGCGTTGCCCACGGGATGCGCGCGAACTGAGCGAGTATCGTTCCGATGAGAAGCGTTGCGAAGATACCCTTCGCCATAGCGCCCATCGCCTTGATAAAATACCTGTTGGCATAGTATTTGAGACCCTCGCCGAAGCTCTTGGGCTTTGAATTAGCCAGCTTTTCCATATTTCTCCTTTTCGCGCACGGCGCGATAATGTGATTCGTTTGTTTTGCCGTTTTCGGCGGATGAATATGAAGGTTTTTATTTTGAGAAATCCCCCAGGGATTTCAACAACAACTATTCACTATTCATTATTCACTCTTGCCGATGTCGTCCACGGTGGGCTCATTTTCATCGAAGATGAACGCGGCGGCGGGGGGCTTTCTTGCGCCACCCCCCGCATAGCGGTCGTTCATAGCCTTGCGCTTTGCCTCCTGATCGGTGCAGCGGCGCAGAAGAACAGTAGAGATGATGAACGCGACGAGCACCAGACCGAAGATGATAAGCGTTGCGATCCTGTACTGACCGTATTTGTCAAACAGCGCTATCGCGACCGCCGCAAGCATCAGGATGCCGATGCCGAGCGAGGTGATGCGAACGGTCTTTTTATGCTTCTCCTCCATGCCTTCCTTGACGAATTCGTTCTGGAAGAGCTTGCCCTTGCCGACTATCGCGCTGTACAGCAGGTACAGACCCATGCCCGCGATTATGATATCAAAGAGCGAAATGCTGTGCGGAGTTACCTCGAACTTGAGCGGCTCGCTCGAGCCGACCGCGCTGCCGTTTGCGCACCTTGCGGTGATCTCCACGTCGCCAAGCACCTTGCTGTTGATGTACAGATAGCCGTTTTCCTTGATGGAATATGCATACTCCATGCCCTCGGCGATCTTATTCGAGCGATCCTCGCTCACTCCGCCGGCCGCGGGCTGCGCGCCCTCCGCCTTCTTGCCGTTATAAACCGTTACGGTGTAGCTGATGCTGTCGTCATGCTTATCGGTCTTGCTGTCCGGAGTGAGGATGCGGTACTGATTATCCTCATAGCAGAAGAAGCCGAGCGGGGTGTCCACGTTTACCTGAGCTGAGGAGGCGTTCTGAACGAAGCCGAGCTTGCGCTGCTCGTATGGAACGGTCACGTTCGTTTCCTCGTTCGTGACCTTGGGCGTTTCGCCCATCATGCCGAAGCAGCTTGTAAGAGCCAGCATGGCTATCAGTACGATTGAGATAAGCGCGATCATGCGCAGAGCGTTCTTTTTCATTTCGTTTCTCCTAATTCAAATTAAATTTATTTATCTTACGAAATTCCGCAGGAATTTCAACCTCAGCTATTCACTATTCTCTATTCATTATTCATTATTCACTATTAACTATATCTACGCAGCCCATGAACTCGCTCGAAACGCGCAGGGCTCTGCATATCTTGAGCGCGTCCCTCGGCGGGTTCTCGGTGCTTTCGGCGCGGAAGAGGCCGTAGTCCATGAAGCGCGAGAGTAGCTCGCTCTTCGACGCGCCGCTTCCTTCGCCCGCTCCCGCGAGCGCCGCCTCGAGCTCGACGGGGTCCGCGTTTTTGAGGCCCATGACCTGATAATGCCGCGAGGCAAGGTTTGCAACGTCGTCAAAATGCGTTGTAATCAGCGCGTAAGCGTTGCGCTTATCGTTGAAGTACCGCACCGCCGCCCGAACCAGCGCCGAGCCCTCGCTCGGGTTCGTTCCGCGCGCGAATTCATCGAGCAAAACGAGTTGGTCGGGGTTTTCGGAAACGGAGTCGAGTATCGAGCCAAACCTCGTCATCTCGCCGCCGAAGCTCGAAAGGCCGCCGCGGCTGTCCTCCCTGTCTTCATAAAGAAGATGGATGCCGCCAAGAAGCGGCAGAACCGCTTTTTCGGCGAAAACGGGGAAGCCCGAGAGCGCAAGATACGCATTCAGCGCAAGGGTCTTTACGGCAACGGATTTACCGCCCATGTTCGCGCCCGTTATGACCGCCGCGCCCTTATCAAGAGCGATGGACACGGGCGTGAAGCGCCGCCCCTTCTCCTTTAAAAAGGCGCGGAGCATCGGATTCACCATGGCTGCGAGCTCAAGCTCCGCATTCTCTTCGCAAGGAACCATGCTCGGTATGCAGCCGCCCTCCGCGAGCATCAGCTTCGCCTTTGCAAGCGCGAAGTCGAGCCGCGCGATGCTGCCGATCAGCGCTTCGAGCGTTTCCGCATGCTCGGAGAATGCCTTGGTCATTATTCCGCGAAGCCGCTGCTCCTCGTTTTCCTCCCTTGCGGCGAGGATCGTTCGCTCCGCGGTTAGCTCGTCCCTTTCCGAGGAAACCGCGCTGCCGAGGCTGCGAAGCGCGTTGTCCACGCGCTTTCTTTCGCGGCGAATGAGCCGAAGCTCGTCGGAGCAGTTGTCCGAAAGGCGGAAGATCTGCGCCCTCATGCCGTCCGGATCGAGGATCATGAGAGCATCGTTCATCGAAAAGATGCTGATATCGTTTAGCTTTTCGATGACGGGGATTTCAGCGCAGGCCTTTTCGAGCCCTTCAAGCAGTATCAAAAAGCGCTTTATCTCGAAGAGCTCCACCTCCGAGAGCGTCATCTCCCTGCTGTTTGCGACCGAGCGGCGTATGTCCTTAAGCTGCATCAGCGCGCGCTCGAGCGGGTAGAAGCTTTCGCGATCCGCCTTCAGGGCATCAAAAAGCAGCCCAACGTTTTCAAGTTCGCGAAGGAGCGCTCCGCCATCGTCCGCCGAGTACGGCGCGGCGCGGCGCTTGAGCTCCTCACCGAGCGCCGAGCAGGGCTCAAGCCTTTCAAGGACGTAGGAAAAGCCTATATCCGAAAGCTGTTTTTTATCAAGCATATTCGCAATCCTTAACGTTCACCACGGGTATAGCGGCGGGGATGGCCGCGCGCACCGCATCGATGAACGCATTTTTATCGTAGTGTTCGCCGTAAGCCGAGAATGGGTTCACCGTTACGGCGGCAAGCCGCGTTTTATTCAGCACGCGCACGCAAGCGCCGGAGCGCAGAAGCTTTTGATGATTCGCCGCGCGCACGAGCAGCCTGCTGCCGTCCTCAACAACGAGCTCAAGCCCCGAAAGTTGCCTTCCCGCCGCGAAGAGCGCCTCGAAAACCGAATCCGTGACGCCGCCCTTGGCAAGAAGCGCGCTTATTCCGCCTGCGCGTATGCGCTCCGCCGCGTCCTTCGCGCTTTGAAGGGGGATGCGTTCCCCGTCACCGCCTATCGCGATGAATTTTTCCTCATACGCCGCGTTTTCAACGATACCCGCATCGAAGAGCTCCGTTTTTTCAAGGCTCATCAGCGCCGCCGAATGCGCCGTGTCCTCAACGGTTTTTTTCATATCGCGCGCATAGCTCGCGCCGCTTGAAAGGATACAACAATCGCTGACGGCGGGCATCGCGAGGGATTTTCGGCTCAGAGCGCCGTCGATAAACACCCTTTTCGCGCCGAGCTCAAAAAGCCGCGCCTTGAGCGTTTTCAGCTGCGCCGTCATCGACGGCCCCGCTATCTGAACAAGCCCGTCGCTGCAAGCCTTCATTATCACCACCTCGCCCATCGGCGTGGGCATCCCGGTGGTATCGAGCACTTCCCTTGAAATGTCGCCAAGGACGAGAAGCGCCTCCGCGGTTGCAATTATCGTGCCTTCATAAACGAAGATCTCGGGCTTTTGAGTGCTCGTAACGACGTCGCTGCGCTCGCCGTCCCTCCCTATCGAGGTCAGCGCGGGCGTTTCGCCGCGCGCAAAGCATTCCTCGATAATGCTGTTGAGCACGGTGGTCTTGCCCGCGTTCTTGCACATTCCGATCGTGGCGATCGAGCTATACGGTTTTATCAGTTCATAAAGCAAGCCCATTCCTCCAAATAGCATTATAACATAAGGAAGGGGTCGGGTTCAAGCATTGCTGCGCAAAAGAAACAAAGTGCGAAAAAGCTGCGCAAACAAAGAGCCGCAGGAAGCCCGAAAAGCTCCCCGCGGCGGGATCAAAGAATTGGCCTATTGTATTGAGCGCTTTATTCTGCGCCGTTTTCGCACCTCAGGCCTTGGGCTCGATCATTATGACGGGACGAACCCCGTGGCTCTCATAGCTGACCTTCTCACCGCTGTTCGTCACGCCCCAGCCGTTCGCGATATAGGCGGCATATCCCGCGCCATCGCCCGGAGTGCGAAGAGCAGCAGGTGCCCTTTTCGCCGCTTTCTCCGCTGACGCCGCGTGAAATGGCGTATTCCGTTGCGCATCACTCGTTCGAGCCGTTGGAGGCAAAATACTTCTCCGCTTCGGCGATGCTCATGATAAACACCCTATCGTTCGTATCGTTTCCGGGGTCGGTATCGTATTATTGGTTCTTATCCGCCTTGACGGTCGTGCTCTTAACAAGAGCCGTCTCCCCGTCACCGAAGGCATCCTTCATGAATTCATCGTTCAGCCATGCGCAAAGCGCGCGGATGCTTTTTTTCAGGTTGTTCTTCATGGTTTTTCCCTCCCGTTTTTCGAATTATATATGTTGTGTCACTTTTATTCTTCAGAATCAATGCCGTACGGCTTTTTCTGTGATAACCATGCGGCGCGAATGATCGCGCAGATACGGAGTTATCTCCCTTCTTCAAAAAAGCTTTTACAGCAGAGAAAAATATAAACAGGCGAATACTCCGTAGCGAGATATCCGCCTGTTTGCATTCAGTCTATACTGCTCTGAAAATTACCGTTTCGTCAATATCGATCTCATCTATCCTGCACGGCTCGTTCCCCTTCAGCGTTGTTTCGATATGGTAGAACAGCAGGCAGTCGCAAATATACACTATCACGTTTGGTGAACGCCTTTTGTACCCAAGCTCCGAGAGCAGAGTTCGGAGCTTCATTTTTGCGAAGCCTTTTTTATTTATGTACAGTATCCGCAGTCTGAGTTCCTTGAAGATCAGATGCGAAAACGTATGCTCAGCATCGCCGACTCGGCTGTTGTTGCACAATCCGAAGTCGTTCATATCCCTTTCTATACCGCTCTGCTCGGATAGGTATGCTTCGGGGTCGGTGAAATAATTCAGCCTATCCATAACATCAAGTATAAACTTTTTCCTTTCATGACGGTATTCGGGCTGAACATAGATATTATCGTAGCGGTGTATGTTTTGAAGCAGTTCTATGTATTGCTCGCTGTCCATACGGTGAAACCGAATGATAAGAGCTAATTCGAGCGGAGTGTACAAACAGCTTTTCATCACTTATCACTCTTTATGGCATTGCAGGAGCGGCAAAGTATCTGCAGGTTCTCCGGCTTGGTTTTGCCGCCCTTGTTCATCGGAATAATATGATCCACCTGCAGCATTATACGGTCAGCATATTTCTTTCCGCAAAAGGCGCAGGCATACTGTCCGTCCGCTGATTCGGCTTTGGCAAAAGCCGAATCACGGAGCGTTTTCTCATAATTAGGGTCGATCCTGCCTATCTCGTATAGCGCCATGTCCTCAAATCGGCGTTTGCCGTATACAACATTATCCTCATCTTCTTCAAAGAGGAAGGGCGAAGTTATCCTAAGTATCTCACGGTTAAGCTGGTTATAGAAATACTTCTGCCTGCCGAAAAACAGCCTCAAAACATTGTCATCCCCCTCATTCCAAAGCTGCTGAACGTATGCGGACTGCGTAACGGGATCCATTTTCTGTTTAACTATGTATTCGGCGATCGCACATACATCGATCTTGCTCTTGTCCAGATCGTCAAAGGTATAAAAAGTTGGCGCGGAGTCATACTGCGCATAGTATTTAAGAATATTGACGATGTCCTTTTCGTCGTATGGCGGTATCATCTCGCCAAGGAAGAATGTATCCCTGCATTGTCCCGTCATCACCGCGAGTTCTTCATGCGACAAGTATTCTTTCTCTTCCCCAAATTCTTTGAACAGAAGCGGCAGATTCTCCATAAGCTGTTCGTAGGCTCCTTTGGTGCTGTCGTATACCATGACCTGATAGGAAATATCCATGCCGTTTTCTTCGAGATATGTAAATGCATACATGCCGACAGGGATACGCTGAGTGAACGGAGCTTTCTCAAGCGCCTTCGTGTCGGCGGAGTCGTTCAGCATTTTAGCGAATTCTTCTATTTTGGATATAGCGATGAGTCGAATATCGCGCTTTTCATACTCGCTCTTGGTATCGGCAAAATCGTTGTTGCCCTCAAATATCGTTTCGGAATTGGACCATGCTATCTTATCAAGTCCGTTGTCGATAAAGGAAACAATATACGCATTCTTGGTTCCGCCTGCCTCTTCACCTCTCAATGCTCTGCCGACCATCTGCGTCATAAGTATCTTGGAAACGGTGGGTCTTGTTAGGAATACGGTTTGGGTTTTGGGAAGATCGACGCCCTCTGTCAGAATATTGCAGTTTACAATGACCCGTATCTCGCCGTTTTTATACTTTTCGTAAACAGCGGCATTATCTTCGTGACTGATGACGGCACCTGTGACCATATCCTTTACAGATGAAACCACATATCCTGCTTTTATCCCATAATGATTGAACAGCGCAGACAGAACCATTGCATGACTGCGATTCAGCGCAAAAACAATGGTCTGCCCGTACTTTTCCTTGTTTTCAACGTATTTTTCGACGATGAACTTGTTGCGGTCGGCATTTTCGACCATCTCCTTTGCAAGTTCATCCGGGATGATGTCGAAATGCTGTATCGTTTCAAGGTCTTTCACTCCAATGAAACGGCCGTATTCTTCACCGGTGTTATAGCTTTCGATGATAGGCTTGGATAGTATCTGCCTATTGATAAGTTCTTTCAAGGATATCTGATAAGTGATGCCCTTATCGTTGTGGACTACCACTCCGTTCTCGACACCGTCCGTATATATCTTGGCAAGCAATCCCTGCTCGCTTTCGGCGGTTCTCAAGGGCGTTGCTGTCAATCCGATAAGCTTAACGTTTTTAACCTTGCCTTTCACATAGTCTATCACCTTGCGATAGGTTTTAGCTGTTGAGTGATGCGCTTCATCAACGATCAGATACAGCTCATCCTCGCCCTTGAGCCATGCGTTCAACGCACCGAGATTGCGCCCCAAGCTGTCCTTGCTGACAATGAGCAGATCGTCTTTCTTGTCGATATCGATCGTTCGGTCATGCTCGTTCGCTCCTGAAATAACCCTGTAGCTAAACGACGATATGCTCGGTATAACTTCGGAATACGCATAGTCCCTGAACGTTTCAGCCGCCTGATCAAGCAGCGTCTGCCTGTGAGCGATCCAAAGGATCTTCTTTTTACGGTCAATGGCATTTCCGAGAAGCCACACTACAGCTGTATATGTTTTTCCGCCGCCGGTAGGAAGAACAATAAGGGTGCTGTATGAACTATCGCGGTTGATGAGATCAAGATTGGCTATGGCTTTCTTTTGATGGTCGTATAAAGTACGTTTATTGCTGCCCTTCTTGGGTGACACTATGCCGTTTGACTTTGTTTCTATGTATGATTTCATCGCAGCCACCTCTATTTTGATAAAACAGTATTTTATACTAAACATTATATCATGACCGTCTGTTTTTTTCAAGTGAATCAGCGTTTTCAGTTCCAATAAGTGAAATAAAACAGAAAACATTGCATTATTAGAATTAAACGCGCTTTGAAGGTTTGCCAAGCGTCTGCCGATTCAAGATAGTGGCTTTCAGCAGGAACATCACGGACGGCTTTAACAAAAATGCGCCTTGTCATTTGTTTGCAGCCCTATAATCATCGCGCAAATTCGCCCTCCCGCCGAAAACACGCGCAAATGGACGCGGACATCTTTTATCATAATTTGTATTCCGGTAAGCTTTATTCAATTGCGCTATCCGCCTGTTTTGTGCTTGCCGCGGCCGCGGTTTGATGCTATAATCTAACTTGAAATTATATTCACAGGAGCGAGAAACAAAGCATGATAATAAGCTTGGTTAGAGAGCCCATCATTCTTTTTGAAACTATCGCCATGATATGCCGATACTATCGCAAGGAATCCTATTCCGCTGCCGCCGAAAGGCTGACTGGTTTATTCTCCAGCGGCATGAAGTCCAGCCAGATCGTCGAGCTTAAGCTCAGAGGCGAGCTTGCCGATCGTCTTATGAACAACATTTGCGCCGATATCGATGTTGAGGATAAGGACTTCCAATTCTTTTTCAAACCCTTCGACACCGACGATGCGGCGGAGCGCAACTGCGTTGCGAGAGTTTTGATTTTTTCGGTTATGATACTGGAGCCGTTGAGCTTCGACGATGCGATCGAGCAGGTCAAAAACGGTTGGGCACATGTCAAGAGAGACGGTCTTGAGCTCCTGCATTTTCACATGCATGGTATCAACTTCATGAGCGCAAACGGACGCGATCTCCCTTCCCTTTTCGAGCAGATATACTCGATGAACTACCCTTATCAGGCGAAGATGGCTTCCTTTCTCGCTCTTGACCGGCACGAAGCATATCTTTCAAAGCTGGCCGAGATCGTGCGCCCATACGCAGTACGCCTCGAGGCGGCTCTCTCCGGCCTTGCTCCGGTCTACGCTTCATCAGCGGATTTTTGGGAGTTCAGCCTCGAAGTTATGTCAAACGAGCAAATAGTCGCACTCATGCGCATCGAAGAAAAAGCCAAACTCACCAAGCTGAATAAGGCATATGTCTCCCTCTTCCTTTTCAACGAGATAGGCAACAGCTTCGACGGCCACCCCTCCTCCTCTCCCGATGACATTACCACGCTTGTTGTCGGCATGGGCATCTATCCCGAGTACACTTTGGTGCTTGAAGGACAGCGCATCGACAAGTTCTCGGAGAAGCTGAAGGCACTGGCCGACCCCATCAGACTCGAGATCCTCGTGAGGTTGAGCAAGGAACCCGATTACTGCCTCAACCTTGCGCAAAGCATGAATATGAACGTGGGAAACGTTTCAAGGACTCTGACTCTGCTTTACGAAAACGGCTTCCTTAAAAGAACAAAAAAACGTGGCAGACTTTATTTTGAAACGGATATCGAAGCGATCGAGCGCGCCTCCGCCAACCTTTTGTCGTTCATCAAGTATTGATCCATTTCCGTTGCACGCACTCGGATAATACCTGAGTGCGTTTCACGGGGTTCACTGCAAGCGTGGGGGGCAACCGTCCGTCGCTCCTGCGCATGCATAGCTTCAAATGAAACATTACGTTATCTGACTTGAACCGGCTTTCTCAGGAACGGGTTTACCCGGCTGAATTCTTCCACCGATCTTTTCCCAAGTTAATACTAAACTCCAATTCACATTCCACTGCGGAGCTTATTTTAGGAATTCACTATCTTTGCTAAAACTCGCCCTCCCGCCCGTTTTTGCGCTTGCCGCGAGTGCAATTTGATGCTATAATACAATCTGGAATTATGTTCACGGAAACGAGGAGCAACGCATGATAATAAACATGGTTCGCAAGCCGGTCATTCTTTTTGAAACGATCGCCATGATATGCCGATACTATCGCAGTGATTCGTATACCGCTAATGCGAGCAGGCTGATGGATCTGTTCGGCGCGGTCTTGTCGCCTTCCCAGATAAGCGATCTTTGGCACAACGCGAAGCTTGCAGAAGAGATCATGGATTCCGTCTGCGCCGACATCGATTTTGCAAACGAGGATTTCAAATTCTTCTTCAAGCCCTTCGATACCGGCGAAATAAACGAGCGCAACTGCATTGCGAAGGTTCTTGTTTTTTCGATGCTTCAGATCAAGCCCGTAAGCTTCGATGAAGCCATCGAGCAGGTCAAGAACGACTGGAACGAGGCCAAACGGGAAGGGTTGGAGATCCTCAATTACCACATGCACGGCTTGAACTTCCTTACGGCAACCGCGGACGCTCCCCCTCCCACCCTTTTTGAGCAGCTTTACTCCCTCGACTATCCGCACCAGGCCAAGATGGATACCTTCCTTGCGCTCAATCAGCACGAGCTTTATATTGATAGGCTCGCCAAGCTCATTCGCCCGTACGCAGAGCGCCTTGAAGCCGTGATCGACGAGAGGCTTGCCAACATCTTCGCTGTATCGGCGGATTATTGGGAGCGCAATCTCGCCTCCATGAGCGTTGAGCAGGTGACGGCATTGATGCGCATCGACCCTAAGACGCAGCTCAAGATGCTCGCAAGAGCGTACGTTTCCTTCTTCCTTTTCAATGAGCTTGGCAACAGCTTCGACGATCTCTCCTCTCCGTCGCCCGATGATATAACCACAATCTGTATCGGCATCGCCGTCTACCCCGAATACACCGCCGTGCTTACAGAAAAGAGTGTCGACAATATCGCGGAAGCGCTCAAGGCGCTTGCCGACCCGGTCAGGGTCGAGATGCTCGCAAGGATGTTCAAGAATCGCGATTACTGCTTTAACATTTCCAACGACATGGATCTGAATCCCGGAAACGTTTCAAGGCATTTGACTACGCTCTATGAAAACGGCTTCCTTGATAGGGAAAGGGGCGACGGCAGAGTCTATTTCAAGACCAATTTTGATGCGATCGTCCGCGCCGTACAGAATTTTTTATCGTACATAAAGGACTGACCGCAAGTGCTCCCGCGGTCTCCGCGCAGTTATTTAACACTAAGCTCCGATTAAAAGCGGACTAAATTGCCGAGGAGTTTTTCGTCCTGTCGAAGTCGAACGGAGCGAGGCAATATGGAGTATTGTTGAGCGAAGAGAGACCAGTGCGGAAAACAACCTGCAAGAAGTTCGGTTATATTCAGAGTTTAGTATTATTATCTATAGACTCAACGAAGAAGGACGGCTCTCGCCGTCCTTCAGACCGCTGACAAACCCAAGTCAGCGGTCTATTTTTATTAAAAAAACTGGAAAAAAGAGGCAAAATATGGTATAATG
>JAFZJT010000312.1 GCA_017553815.1 Clostridia bacterium | reverse complement strand
GCCGATCTCGTTGGTGCCGCAGAGCATCCACGGCAGCACGTTCACGCCGTCCGGGAAGACCACGATGCATTCGGTGCACATCTGCCAGAGCGTGCGCGTGAACGCGCGTTCGTCGAGATCGTGCACATAGGTCATGGCAAGAAGATTCGCCGGATGGCAGTGCATGACGACGCGGTTTTCCGGATTGACGCGCATACGGGCGACGTGGCTCATCATATGCGCGGGGAATTCCGAGGTGAATTTGCCGCCGTCGGTGTAGCCCCAAAGGAGTTCGGCTTCGGCACCGTTCTTTGCAAGGCGGACAATGCCGAGGTTGTTCGCGGGATCATACTGCACATTTTTGAAATACTTGCCCGTGCCGGTGACAAGAAAGATTTTTCCGTTCAGTTCAGGGGCTTCAAAGCCGGTCGGGATGGTGCGGACGACGCGGTTGAGATCGAGGTATTCCCCCGCCTTCGCCTCGTCCAGCAGCAAGCTGATATTGCCGCCGTTGCGCTCGTCCCAGCCGTGCGCGTACATGTTCGTCGTCGTGCGGATCATTTCAATCAGAAACGGTGCGTTCAGAATGTCCTTCATTTTCTTGCCTCCAAAACTTCCTTTTCGTATGCTTCGATCACCGGATACCATGCGCCGTCGACGGGCTTATGGCATCTCTTACAATACTCGTTCCACACCTCGCCGAACGGCAGGGTTTTGAGCTCCTCCTGCATGGCCATGAGCTTGCTGAAATTGCCGCAATCCTGCAGAGCTTTCAAGTCATCATTCGGCTGCAGCAGCGCAAACAGCAGGTCCTTCTGCACATTGCGGAAGCCGGTCACCCACGCCGAAATGCGGTTGATGCTGGCATCAAAATAGTCGAGCGCAATATGCACGCGGTCGAGCCCGCAGCGCACGATCTCCTTCATCATTTCCTTGGTCTCATCGTCGAACAGCACCACATGGTCGCTGTCCCAGCGGATCGGGCGCGTGACGTGCAGCGCGATCTCCGGGAAGAACGCCAAAAGCGCGGGAATCTTATCGGAAACGACCTCGGTCGGATGATAGTGTCCGTTGTCCATCAGCGGAATGCACTTGTCGCGGTTCATTGCGGCGTAGGAAAGCGCAAACTCGCCGCTGCCCACGGTGTACGCCTCGACGCCGATGCCGAAGACCTTCGATTCGATGCACGGCTTGACTTTATTGAAATCATACGGCTCGGAAAGAATTTCGTCAATACTCTCGCGGTAGCGCACGCGCGGGCCCATGCGGTCGGCGGGAATGTCCTTGAAGCCGTCGCCGGTCCAAATGTTCATCACGCAGGGCTCGCCCAATTCTTCCGCAAAGTAGCTTGAAATGCGGATGCACGCCCTGCCGTGCTCGATCCAGAAGCGCCGCGTGTCTGCGTTCGGGCTGGACAGCGTCAGCGGATCGCAGTTCGGATGGGAGAAGAACGTCGGGTTAAAATCGCAACCCAGGCTGCGTTCCTTACAGAAACGCACCCATTTTGCAAAGTGTTTCGGTTCCAGCTTGTCGCGGTCCGCCCATGCGCCGTCCTCGAAGATTGCATAGCTTGCGTGCAGATTCATCTTGGGCTTGCCCGGAATCAGCGAAAGCACCTTGTCAAGGTCCTGCATCAGCTCGTTGGGCGTTCTTGCTCTGCCCGGATAGTTGCCGGTCGTCTGAATGCCGCCGGTCAAAGGCTTGTTCGGATCGGTGTCGAACCCGCGCACATCGTCGCCCTGCCAGCAATGCAGGGAAACCGGCACGGTCCTAAGGCGCTCAATGGCGTTTTCCACATCCACGCCGTATGCGGCGTATGCGTTCTTTGCTTCGTTGCAACTCATGCGTTTACCTCCGTTTGAATCTTGAGATTTCCGAGCGCCGTTGCCTCGATCGGCAAGGCGAGCACCGTTTTGCCGGTTGCCTGTTCGGTCAGGCGGTTCAAAAAGCCGTTCTTCGCGCCGCCGCCGACGATATAGAGTTTGTCATAGGTTCTTTGGGTGTTGCGATCCAGTTCCTCGATCGCCTGCTTGTAGGAGAGCGCCAACGACCGGTACGCGCAGCGGAAGTAGTCCCCCGCAGTCTGCGGTCTTTTATGCAGCGCTGCGTCGAACGCGGCCTGCATGGATTCCGGCGCAAGGAACATTTGGGCATTGGCGTCAACCGTTTCATCGAATGCGCTTGCCTCGGCTTCCGCCGTGATCTCGCTCCAAGGCTTTTCGGGGCAAATTTCGGCGCGCAAACGATTCGGCAGCCACATGCCCATAATGTTTTTCTGATAGCGGTTGTAGCCCACGCCGCCCTCGTTGGACCAGTTGGCGGCTTCGCTTGCTTCATCCGTGATAGGCTTTTCCGTCTTGACGCCCAAGAGCGACCATGTACCTGAAGAAATGTAGGGTTGGGTTTCCTCCATAGGAATCCCCTCGACCGCACTGCCGGTATCATGCGTGGCGCAAAGGACAACCTTGATGCCCTCATATGTGCCGATTTGCGTCCCCGGTTTTTGCAGCTTATGGAACAAATGCTTCGGCAAGCCCAACGCTTCTATGATCTTGGGATCGTATTCGCCGGTCTCGGCGTTCACCATGCCGCCGGTGGTGGCGTTGGTGTATTCGTGGCTTTTCACGCCGCAGAGCCGGTACATGAGGTATTCCGGGATCATCAGAAAATCGGTCGCCGTTTCGAGCCGCCCCGCTTCTTGATCCGCAAACAACTGATAGACCGTATTGAACGGCTGAAACTGAATGCCGGTGCGGCGGTACAGCGCGGAAAACGGCATCTTTTCATGCACCTTTTCGATCACCGTTTCCGTGCGATGATCGCGGTAAGCGTAGACCGGATAGACGGTCTCGTCGCCGTGCAGCAGCACATAGTCCACGCCCCAGGTGTCGATCGAAAGGCTTTCGATTTCGTACCGTTCCTTTGCAAGCGCAATGCCGTGCTTCACATGATCGAACAGCGCGTCAATGTCCCAAGTGAGATGCCCGCCGGATTCCGTGACTCCGTTCGGGAAGCGGTAGACCTCGTCGGTCCGCCACTGTCCGTTTTCGATCCAGCCCACAATATGCCGTCCGCTTGACGCGCCGATGTCGATTGCAAGATATTTTTTCATGTCGGATTCTCCTCTGTCGCACGCAAACAGTCAGATACTCTGCCCGCAAAGTCCGATCAAGCCGCTTTTCTGCTTGCTGATTGGTATTTCCTATGGTGTTTTGTCCTTCTCCGGTTCGGTAAACTGCGATACGCGATATTGGTTGCGGTATTCTCTCGGCGTCATGCCCTTCCATGTGCGAAATACCTGCCCGAAATTGGAATGACTGGCAAATCCGGTTTCTGCCGCCACTTCGGCAATGCTCCGATCCGTATAGCGCAGAATGTTGCAAGCGGCGTTGATTTTTTCTCTTTGGATATAGTGATGAATGGTGATGCCCTGCGTTTTTCGGAACAATCGGCTCAAATGCTCCGCCGATAAGCCGACAAATGCAGCCACATCCGTTACGGAAATGTTACGATAGATGTTTCGGTCGATGAATGCTTTGCTTTGCTCAACCGGATACACGCTTGTCCTGCGACGGGTAACGGATACGGCTTTGGCAAACGCAGCGACGGAGAACAAAACAAAGTCTTCGATCTCCTCAACCGTTGTGAGACGGGACAGCTTTTGCAGCAGAACATCGGAAAGATCGAGCGCATTTTCCTGCGGCATGCCGCCTTCGATTGCCGCGCGGCTCGAAAACGCGATGATGATGGCAGCATAGTATTCCAGATTCTTTTTCGGATCATCTGCAAGCCGTCCGAGATGGAGGATGTTTTCCGAAAGACGTTGCAACCGGATTGCATCCCGATACCGGCCGGCACGCACCATTTCCATGATCGTGTTTTCTCGATCCGACGGAAGGCGCGTGAATTCTTTCTCGCTGTTTTCAAAGCGGTACTTTGTGACGAGACGATCTATGTCCTTTTCGCTGATTCTGGCACACATCGGAATCCATCCTCCTGTTTCGATAAAACGATCCTATCAAACGGTCTGTCTGCATTCAAGCAGACCGCAAAAATGAGACAAACGAACGGCTTTGTTTCATCGTTGCCGTCCGTCTGTCGAATGGTTCACAGAACGACCTTTTCTTCGGGAAGGCTCTCGGCTTTGATCGTTACTGCACCGATTGCATCGGTTCGCACAATCGCAAGCGCCCGCCCGCGATAGGTCGTATGCGTTTTAGTCGTAAACGGTTCCTCACTCCACGGATCTCCTGAGCCGAAGCCGAGAAGCACTGCGTCCGTTTCGAGCGACAGTGTGTATTCCCGATCCATGACGAAAACGCCGTTTTCGTCCGTAATCTGCAATTCAACATAGGTGAGTTCGCCGCACCGCTCCGTCCGCGCAGATACCCGTTCGCGCCCCGCCGCCGTTTGGAGGACGTCTCTGCCGAACTCCGTTCCGTTCGCATAAGCGATCGCTTCCAACGTGCCGGGACGATAGCAAAGATCGAATCCTGCACGATACCCTTCCGGCTTGGCTCTGCCGACTTCGGTACCGTCCTGCAGCAAAACGATTTCATCACCTGCCGTATAGATTTCCACATGAATCGGCTTGCCCTCAAAGCCGCGCCACGTCCAGCTGTGCACGGTCTCCGTCACCGCCCACGGCGTGTTTGCCGCCCGAACGCCGTAATACGCAGGCAGCGCGACCGATAGATACGGTGCCTTCCGAAGTCCGAACACCAACTCGCGGAAGTAGCTTAAAGGTCTTCTGTACCCGGTCAGATCGACGTCTCCGCAGTAGGCAAGCAATGCCGGATACGGCTGCGCAAAGCGACCGACGCCGTCGTAGCTTGTGATGCCGACGCCGACCTCTCCGAGATAGTCCCAGCCCGTCCAGCAGAAATCACCGAGGTTTGCCGGATCCTTCTGCACATACGCCCACAGCGCGTCGATGCGCGGCGGATTCGTCTCCGAGCCGAAGATCACGCGGTTCGGGCATGCCTGTGTGTCCGTTTCATAGCAGGGCATCATGTAGTTATAGCCGCAGCAGTCCAGATGCGAATACACTTCCTCCATGCGCGCCGCAATCACCGGATGTGCGACAATGTCGTTCATTTTCCCGGTAAACAGCGTCATAAGATCGTTGATATTGCCGCTTGCCATCAGACGTTTGACCGACGCGCCCATCTCCTCGAGCGTCGCGTTCGCCTTGCCTGCAATGCGATCTATCACATCCTGCGTCAAAAGTCCCATATCGTACAGCATGGCGATTCGATCTGTGCCGATGCTCATGCCCGCATTGGCCGCGTTCGTTACCGGTCGCGTCGGGTCGAGCCGCCGGAACTCGTCCGACAGCAACCGCGAATACCGACGTCCCTCGTCGGTATGGAGGATCATGATTTCGTTGCCGATCGAATACAGCAGTACGCACGGGTGGTTGAAATCCTTCTGCACTGTGTACGCGACAAGCTCGCGCCAATGCGCTTCAAACCGATCCGCATCATCCTGCGCGCTCTTGCGATCCGTCCAGTAATCGAATGTCTCCTCCATCAGCAGCATACCGACCCGGTCGCACGCAGAAAGCAACGCTTTCGATGCCGGCTGATGCGCAATTCGCACCGCGTTAAAACCCGCCTCTTTCAGACGCTTGACACGAAACAGCGCCGCGCCGTCGTATTCCGCCGCGCCGAGTACGCCGTTATCCGCATGAATGCATGCGCCGCGCAGCTTCGTCTCGACGCCGTTGATCCGAAGCCCGTGCACCGGGTCGATTTGGATATGACGGATGCCGAACACGGTCTCTGCGGTGTCGAGCGTCGTTTCCTCCGGAAGAACGCCTGCCTTGGCCTTTGCATAAACCTCCATCGTCGTTTGCGGCGTATCGGTTGATAAGCGCACGCGGCAAATATAAAGATGCGGCGTTTCGACGCTCCATAGTTTCACATTGCGCGGATACAACCGCTGCGCAATCGTCGGATTCTCACCCGGAAACAGCGTGACCGGCGTGCTTTCGACGGATACGGGTTTCCCATCCTCATCAACCAGCTCCGTGATGAGCCGCACATGTTCGATCCCGGTATTCCGGTGTAGGATTGTCGTTTCGACCTTGACCTCGGAAACATCCTCGGCGCATGCAGGCGTTGATACGCGCACGCCTTCAAACGCAATATGCGTCCGCTCGCCGGTCCACAGATGCACGGGGCGACAGATGCCGCTGCCCGTGTACCAGCGCGCATTCGGAAGCCGGTCGTTTCTGACCGTGACGCAAAGTTCGTTCGGTTCGCCGCGTCGGAGCTTATCCGAAAGATCGACCGTAAAGCCGACGTTGCCAAGCAGGTTTTCCGCAAGCTTCTCGCCGTTCAAAACAATCTCGGTCTCGCGGTACGCGCCTTCAAACTCAACCAAACACACCGGTGCGTCAGGCGCAGTAAAGCACTTTTTATACTCGTAAACACCGCCGGTAAAGAATGCGCCGCCGGAACCGGACGGGCTTTGCGGCGTACGCGGGGCAGACAGCATTTCGTCGCGCGGAAGCGTGACCGTTTCCCCGTTGATGGTCCAATTCTCGCTGAAATTCGTTTGTTTCATACCGGGTCCTCCCTTTCCAGATTCAAGTATATCGCTTCCTCCGCCGTCAGCGCAAGGGTAAGCGCTGCCGCATTGACCGCGATCCGTTCCGGTTTCGACATCGTCGCCACCGCAAACACATTCATATTGTTGCGGAACAGCCACGCCATTGCGATCTGCGGCACGGTGCAGCCGTGCTTGTTCGCAAGGATTTCCGCGCGGCGCAGCCGTTCAAAATTCTCGGGGCAGGCATAGCCCTTCCTGGCAAATCGATCCAGCACTTCCTCTGCGCGGTCGGCGTTCTCGCTTTTCAGCTTGCCCGAAAACAAACCTCGTCCGAGCGACGAATAAGCGATCAGCGGCATCTGCGTACGCCGGTACCAGGCGCGCGCCGCCTCATTTTCGGGGCCCGATACCGTGACACAGCCGCCGCCCCACGGATCATTGATCTGCTCGGCAAGACCGAAATTCGGGCTCGACGCCGTAAAGGGAATCAGGTTGTGCCGGTATGCATACTCGTTCGCGGTCTCGATGCGCGTATGCGTCCAGTTCGAACCGCCGAACGCGCCGATTTTTCCTTCGGCATGCATGGCGTTGAACGCCTCCACAACGGTCCCGACTTCCGTTTCCGGATCGTCGCGGTGCAAAAGATACACGTCGATGTAATCTGTATGCAGTTCGGATAAGGATTTTTGCAAATCCGCCCGCATTTCACGCTCGTTGATACGCTTTTTCCCAAGTGCGTCCGGATGTCCGCACTTGCTGAGCAGCACGACCTCATCGCGTCTGCCGCTTGTTTCAAGCCAATTTCCGAGCGAACGCTCCGCGTTGCCATAGCTGCGCGCGGTATCGAAAGCGTTGATCCCCGCGTCCAGCGCTGCCGTAAAAAGCTCGCTTCCGTCGCCGCCCATCAGGGCCAGCGGAAAAGCCGTTCCGAAAAAGATACGGGAAACCGGCTTATTCACGCCCTCTATCGTTCCGTATTGCATCATCTGTTTTCAAATACCGTGGGAACAAAATGCTCCCACGGCGTCTTTTCCGTTTCGTTTACGCAATGCCCATCAGAAGACGCATCACGTACCCTTCGAGTTGTTCAAATTTCTTTTCCGCGATCAGCTTGTTCGCATAGTCGTAATCGTAGCGATCGACCTTTTCTTCAAGCGCCCGGAAGATTTCCAGGCTGTTTTTCAAATGCTCATAGCTGTCCTCGTCCGAGGTCGTCCGCATCGCCTTGACGTCGAGGCCGACGTATCCCTTTTCCCAATAACGGTTTTCGACGAGAATCTTGACCTGATTGAACGCCTGACGCAGATTCTCGACGCCGAAGCTCTTGTCCTGATCGTAACGAATGCCGTTTTGATCGTTCAGATGCACGGTGAACAGTTTGTCAAATGCGAGCGCAAAGCCGATCTCGTTTGCCGGATCAAGTCCCGCTAAGATTGCGTGCGCACTCTCGAGGTTTGCACCGACGCGCTTCGGGTCGATCGTCGCAGCGGAAATACCCATGACATGACCGACGGTGCCCGCAAACGAACGGTCGATCGGCTCGTTGGGCTTCGGCTCAATGCAGACGCGAATCGTATCGTCATAGCGAAGCATGTTGTTGATCGCTTCGACAAGACGCTTGGTCGCGGTCACTGCGCTCTTGGATTCGGCGCAAAGCGTGCCCTCGCGGGCGAGCCACAGCACGATCAGATCGCAGCCGAGCTCCCGCGCAATGTCGATCGAACGGTACGCGCGCCACATGGCAAAGCTGCGGTCTTCCTCATAGTTGCTCGTGAAACCGCCGTCGGTTGTGTGCGGATCCATCCAAAGACGCGGGGCAACGAACTCGGCCTTGAGTCCGTATTTGTCCAGCATTGCCTTGACCTTGCGTGCCTCTGCCTTGATCTCGTCCTCGGAGAGACGGTTCATGTTCGGAACGACGTCGTCGTCATGGAACTGCACGGCGGAAAAGCCGAGCTCCGCGAATTTGTGGAATTTTGTTTCCAGATCGATTGCGCTGCGCGTTTCGGGACCGTAGCTGTCTGCGCCGGTGTGGACGTTCCAGGGACCTACCGTGAATTGGAATTTGCTCATAAAAAATACCTCCGTTTTATATCATTGTTTGATTTTGTATGTTCCGTTTTGTTACAGCCCTGCGAACACGCGCATGGCTTTTTCCGCATCGAGTGACATGGCTTTTTCTGCGGCAAGCGCAAGATCGTGGAAGAACGTGACGTCCTCTCTGTCGAGCAATTCCCGTACTGCCGTCGTGCCTGCCTTTGCCATGTAGCTGTAATAGTTGATCTTGCGCAGTCCATTGCGAATCCCCCTGCGGTAGTCCTCGGGACTGACGCCGCTGCCGCCGTGCATCACAAGCGGCAGCCCGGTGCGCTCGGAAATGATTTTAACCCGCTCGAGATCGAGCACCGGCTTCGCTTTATAGATGCCGTGTGCAGTGCCGAAGGACGGCGCAAGCGCGTCAATGCCCGTCTCGCGGCAAAACGCGACCGCCTCATCGGGATCGGTATAGACCGGACCGGCGCCTGTGCTTTCGCCGCCCTCGCGTGAGGCAAGCGCTCCAAGTTCCGCTTCCACGCCGCACGAATAGCCCTTTACCATGGCGACAGCCTTTTTTGTGTTGGCGAGATTCTCCGCATACGGCAGTGCGCTTCCGTCATACATCACGCCGGTGAAACCGAGGTCAAGCGCCTTCTGCATATAGGACAGCGTTTCGCAGTGGTCAAGATGCACACATACCGGCACCTTGGCACGCTTGGCTGCGTCCACCATGACCGGACCGATCTTTTCAAGCGGCGAGACCGGCTCATGCAGCTCGGCGTGCGAGAGAATCACCGGCACGTTCAGTCGTTCGGCAGCGTCCAGCACTGCGTTCAGACATTCGAGGTTCGGCGTATTGAACGCGCCGACCGCGCCGTTTGATTCCTGGGCAAGCTGCAAAATGTCCACAAGGTTGACTAACATATCTTTTTCTCCTTATACCAATGGGCGCACGGCTTTGTAAACGCCCCGATACCGTTCAAACAACTGACTGTACTTCGCGTGCATCGCCGGTCTCGGCAGATAGGTTTCGGCTTCCTGCACCATCACGTTTGCAGCAGCTTCGAGATTGTCGAACACCCCCGTCGCAACACCGGTCAGCATCGCCGAACCAACCGTTCCCGCATCTGCAGTCTTCAGCGCCGTGATCGGCAGATTCAGCACGTCAGCCTTCATCTGCATCCAAACCCTGCTCCCGGCGCCGCCGCCCGTGGCGTTCAGTTTGGTGAAATGAATGCCCGATTCCGCAAGCGCTTCATAGTTCAGCCGCATCTCATACGCGACACCCTCCATGCAGGCACGGTAGAGGTCCGCAGCGGTTACAGCCGTTGTAAGCCCGAGGATCGCACCTTTGGAGCCGGAGTCCATATACGGCGTCGCAGCACCCGCAAAGTGCGGCAGCACAAGGATGCCTGTCGGCTCATCTTTCCCGTAAGCGCGTTCCATGTCCGCGTTGGTCATGTCCTTACCGAACGTCTCCATCGCCCATTGTATCAGCGCGCCGCCTGTGTAAGAAAACGCATACGCGACATACTTGCCCGGAATCACATACGGAACGACGGAAAAGAAATGTTTCGCCATCGTCCGGATATCGGGAATCCGATCATACACCGGCGTCAGGCACTGCACCGTCCCCGCGCCGTCTACGGCGACCGAGCCGTCAAACACGCCCGCGCCGATCGCTGCGGAGACCTGATCGTGGGAAACGGAAACGATCCTGCAGTCCGGATTCAGTCCCGTCCGCCGGGCAGCGTCCGGCGTGACCGTCCCGGCGCACGTGCCAGTCGGTACCGGCTCGCTCATCAACGTGACGTCAATGCCCGCCGCCTCGAAGATCTCCTTGCTCCAGCACAGTGTATGGATATCGAAAGCCATGGTGCGGGCCGCCAGCGAATAATCAATCTGCGCCCGATGGCTGAGATGCCATACAACAAAATCTTCGATCAGCAGAATCCGCTTCGCTGCGGAATAAATCTCCGGCAGATGGCGCTTGAGCCACATCACCTTGGAAATCGAATACGTTTCATGCGGAGCAAGGCCCGTAATCTCCGTGATTCGTTCTGCGCCGAGCTTTTCGGTCAGTTCCGCGCACGCCTCTTTGCCTCGCGGATCGGTATAGAGCATCGCGGGATACAGCGGCGTTCCCGCTTCGTCGGTCAGAACAAATGTCTCGCCGAAGCTTGTGACGCCGATGCCCGCCATCTCGTACTTTCCCGCCATCTCGGCAATCACCGCGTACACACTGTCCAGGATGGCTTCCGCGTCGATCTCATGTCCGCCGACGGCACGGCGCACGGGGTAATCCCGATACGCTTTGCCGAGCATGTTTCCGATTTCATCGAACACGGTCAGCTTACAGCCGGTCGTGCCGACGTCCAATCCCGCAATGTTCATGCGTCGATCTCCGTCCATTCGTAATGCAGATAGGTGGTAAAGGCTTCCTTCAAAACGTCCTTCACATGGCCATCGCAGACCGAAGTGTGATGCTTGAACCCGCCTTTGGCGAGCTTGATCAGCTTGTTCTGCAGATCGGAAATCTCAGCGACGCTCGCCACGCCGAAGTAGCCGTCCTCAATCGGATCGTCGGTAAACCTTGCCTCGGAGGCGTAGATCACAATTTTGCCGTCCTTCGTCTGACAGTTGGAGATCGTAATCGGCATCGGCTTGATGCGACCTTCATTACAGCCCCAGCCGGAGCCCGGATCGGTTTTATCGAACATCTTGTGGTTCGTGACCGTTCCCTTGCAGGTCATTAAGCTCTGCGCAACCGGTCCGCAGTGGAACAGGATGACCTTGTTCTCATCATCACCGTAGTTGTTGTTCCAGTCGAGCACCGCAGTCGGGCGCTCGGTAGCAAGGTTCATCGCCCGCATGGTGATTGCGGAACACATATCGATTTCGCAGGAAGCGACGATCCCGCGATCGTTCAGTTCGGAAAGGATCACGCAAGGGCAGATGCGAAGGTGCGCTTCCATCTCGTTCCAGCAACGCAGCGCCAGCGCATCCAGATGATAGGTCTCGATGTATTCGTCGATCACAACCGCAAGTTTGCCGAGGTTCCGCATGTTTTTCTCCGGAACCTGAGAAAAGTCGGTGTAATCCTTCAGGTGCTCAATCTTGGCAAGCACCGCCGGATCGTCGTCCTTCTTTGCGGCGATCTTATCAAACACTTCGGACAAGTCGAAACTCTCCACGTTGATGCCGTGCTTCTGCAAGGCGATCTCGTCAAAGCGTACGGTCTTAAACGCCGTCGTGCGCGCGCCGATGCAGCCGAGGTTGAAACGCTTCATGCCGTTGACCACACGGCAGACGGCCGCAAAGTCCCGCAGGTTCTCCCGGAATTTCGGGGAAAGCGGATGCACGACATGGGGTTTCAATACCGTGAACGGCACGCCATACTGGGTGAACACGTCGGTCACGGAGAACTTACCGCAGTAGGCGTCGCGGCGGTGCGCAAAATCCATTTTACCGATCTCGTCCGGGTACGCCTGCATGAGAATCGGGACCCCCGCATCCTGCAGCGCCGTGATTGCGCCGTTTTCATCGGCAAAGATCG
>JAFZJT010000029.1 GCA_017553815.1 Clostridia bacterium | reverse complement strand
TCTATTTTATACTATCCTACACCTAAAACCTTGATTCGGACGGCATCTTTTCCGCTGTATCTGCTTCGTCAAATCTTGATTGACGCTCCGAGTCAATCTGCGATTTTCCTCATTGATCCGGCGAAAAATCTACTCGCCCGCTCTCAATGTTTTAGATTTAGGATAGTATTAGAAACGAATGCGATCACGAAAAAGCAAGTTAAAACCGC
This sequence comes from Clostridia bacterium, assembly GCA_017553815.1. The sequence continues at coordinate 3,008 of JAFZJT010000029.1, read as the reverse complement.
TCCGATTCTCACGAAATCACAAGAAAGGAATCCTTTATGCCAACCAAATACATCAATTTCACCGACGAGCAGAAGCAAAGGGCTCGTCAAACCGACCTCTGCGAGTTCCTCCGTCTGCGCGGAGAAACGCTCAAGCGCTCCGGCTCGGAGTACGAATGGCTGGACGGCTCGCAGAAGGTAACTATACGCGGAAACCTCTGGTTTCATCAGTACGACAGAGAGGGCGGCGATGCGATAGACTTCGTTCGCAGGTTCTATGATAAGACCTACCCCGAAGCCGTGGAATTTCTTCTCTGCGGCATGGGAGGTTCACCGATCGCATCCGCTCCCGTTGAAGTCAAGCCGAAAAAGCCGTTTGAGCTTCCCGCGCGCAACGACAATATGCGAAGGGTGTATGCATATCTTCTTACGAAGCGCGGACTTGACCGTGATGTGGTGTACGCCTTTGCCCGAAAGCAGATGATCTATGAATCCGCAAAGTACCATAATGTCGTGTTCGTTGGCTTTGACTGCGAGGGCAACCCTCGCCATGCGAATATGCGCGGCACCGGCAGCGAAAGCAGCTTCAAGGGCAATGCCGACAGCAGCGAACCCGAATACAGCTTCCATTGGAACGGCAAGAGCCAATACCTCTGCCTGTTTGAAGCGCCGATAGATATGCTCTCGTTCATCTCTATGAACAAGGAGAACTGGCAAAGGCACAGCTATGCGGCGGCCTGCTCGGTGTCGGACAGGGTGCTATTTCAGATGCTGAAGGACGATCCGAACATAACCGATGTGTTCATCTGCATGGACAACGATGCACCTGGACAGAGAGCGGCAAAAAGGATCGCCGATAAGCTCGGCGAAGAAGGAATAAAAGCAACGATCCTCGTTCCCAAGCACAAGGACTGGAACGAGGATCTTTTATATCTAAGCCAAGACGAAGGCGCGGAAAGAAGCGAGGTGGAAATATGTCCGGCATTCCAACCCTGATAATCGTCGGAGCGCTAATGTTCGCGGTGCTCGGCGGCATAACCCTGCTTGCGTATGTTTACAGCCTCAACAGCATCAAGTCCAGGACCGTTGGCGACGGACAGCACGGCACGGCCCGCTGGATGACTAAGTGGGAACAGAAGAAGGTTTATAGTCATATTCCTTTCACGCCCGATAAATGGCGTGAGCAGGCGAAGAATGGGAACGCGCCCACGGACGATAACGGCAAGCCTCTGCCTCAAGGCATAGTCGTCGGATGCAAAGGCAATACCACGGCGATGGTCGATACGGGCGATGTCCATGTCCTCATGATCGGCGCGGCAGGCGTCGGCAAGACCGCATTTTGGCTTTATCCCTGCATAGAGTACGCCTGCGCTTCGGGAATGAGTTTTCTCTCCACCGACACCAAAGGTGATGTTATGCGAAACTACGGCAATATCGCAAATGGCTATGGCTACAACATATCCGTAATCGATTTGCGAAATCCCACACGCTCAAACGGAAACAATCTTCTGCATCTCGTCAATAAGTATATGGATCTTTATCAGGCGCATCCCGAGATGCTCGTGTATAAGGCAAAAGCGGAAAAGTACGCCAAGATAATTTCAAAGACGATCATCCTCTCCGGCATGGATGCCGCTTCCTTCGGACAGAATGCCTATTTCTACGACGCCGCGGAAGGTCTGTTGACGGCAACGATCCTGCTCATTGCAGAATTCTGCAAGCCCGAGGAAAGGCACATAGTATCGGTATTCAAGATAATACAGGAACTGCTCGCACCCTCGAACAAGAAGGGCAAGAACCAGTTCCAACAGCTCATGGAGCTGCTTCCAAACGATCACAAGGCAAAGTGGTTCGCGGGAGCCGCGTTGAACACCGCAGAGCAGAGCATGGCCTCGGTTATGTCCACGGCACTTTCAAGACTCAATGCCTTCCTCGATTCGGAGCTTGAACAGCTTCTATGCTTCGATACCGAGATCGACGCCGAGCAGTTCTGCCGTGAGAAATCGGCGATATTCATAATCATGCCGGAGGAGAACCCCAACACGTTTTTTATGATCTCGCTGATAATCCAACAGCTCTACCGCGAGATACTCGCCGTTGCGGATGAGAACGGCGGTCAGCTCAAGAATCGCTGTGTTTTCTTCTGCGATGAATTCGGAACGCTGCCTAAGATAGAGTCCGCCGAAATGATGTTCAGCGCGGCGCGCTCAAGGCGCTTGCAGATAGTGCCTATAATCCAGTCCTTTGCGCAGCTCGAAAAGAACTACGGCAAGGAAGGCGGCGAGATAATCGTGGATAACACGCAGATAACCCTGTTCGGCGGCTTTGCTCCGAACAGCTCATCCGCCGAAACTCTGTCAAAGGCTCTCGGAAGCCGCACCGTTATGTCCGGCTCGATATCAAGGAGCAAGAACGATCCTTCCGCTTCCCTGCAGATGATGGAAAGGCCGCTGCTCACGCCGGATGAACTCAAATCACTGCCCAAAGGCGACTTTGTGGTTATGAAAACAGGCGTTCACCCCGTGCGCGTACACCTCAAGCTCTTCTTCAAATGGGGGATTGAGTTCGATAAGGACAACCCATACACCGTTGAGGAAAACGGCAACCGTGAGGTCAAATACGCAAGCAAGGAGGAACTGATCGAGAGCATCATGAAGAAGTATCCGCCCGAAGCACCGGCGCAAGCAGAACAGCCAACGGATAATAAACCGATTACCACAAGCACCGGCGATACCGAAAAGACCGCTCCACCTGTCAAAAGGCAGCCCAAACCGCTTCCGGAGCCGACAGAAAAGGCTGTAAAGAAAGACGGCGCTCCGCCGTGGATGAACACAGCAAGCGAAGCACCGAATAACACACATACGGAGGAAAAGACCGATGAGCAGGCTTGATCCCGTTTACCGCTCCGAGCTTCCACACCGCGCAAGAACAGTCTATATCTACCTTGCGGACAGAGCCAACAAGGACGGCGAATGCTGGCCCGCTATCCCCACCATCGCCAAAGAGCTGAAGCTGTCGCAAACGACCGT
>JAFZJT010000311.1 GCA_017553815.1 Clostridia bacterium | reverse complement strand
TCATAGGCGGCGTCGGCCTCGGCCTGCTTGATATCACTTGCCCTCTTGAGCTCGGCTTCCTTGATGCGAAGCTCGTTTTTGCGGGATGCTATCTCGGTCTGTGCCGCGACCTGCGCCTCGTTTGCAACGCGCTTTGCCTCGGCTTCGGCGATCGCCACGTCGCGCTCCGCCTGCGCCTTCGCGATGGAGGCGTCCTTCTGGATCTGGCTCATATTGTCCTGACCGAGCGCAACGATAAGGCCTTTTTCGTCCTCGATCTTCTGGATATTGCAGGAGATTATCTCCACGCCCAGCGCGTTCATGTCGGTCTGCGCCTTCTCCTGGACCTCGTCGCCGAATTTCTTTCTGTCGGTGTTCAGCTCCTTGAGCTTAACGGTGCCGATTATCTCGCGCATATTGCCCTGAAGCGAATCGGTCAGCGCCTCGGCGATCGCGGCTTCGGACATATTGAGGAAGTTTTTCATCGCTATCTTGATGCCCTCGGGGTCGGTCTTGAGGCGCACCTTGGCGACCGCGTCGATATCCACGCCGATGAAGTCCAGCGTCGGCACGTAGCCGTTGGTCTTGATATCGATGCTGATCTGCTTGAGCACCAGCGCATCCTTCCTCTCAAGGAAGGGCAGTTTGATTCCGGAGCGGCCGATCAGTATCTTCGGGTTTTTCTTAACGCCCGAGATGATGTATGCCTTGTCCGGCGGCGCCTTGACGTAGCCGCTGACGAGTATCGAAATAACGCTCACGGCCGCCACCGCAATCAGTATGATGTAAAGAATCCTGTCCATTTTAGTGTCTCCTTGCATTGTTTAACATAACGGAAATTTGCGCGCTCATTCATTATGTTTATGCGAATATTTTACCGCATATCACGCGCTTTTTCGAGGGAAGCCGAACGGATAAAGCCCTGCTTATTTCCGCATTGGGTGCGAAATAAGGTGCGCTATTTCCTCCGCTTTCCGCTTCCAAAAATCGGGCGCATGGTGTATAATTTCCGTATAATAAAATTGAAAGGAAGCTTTATATGGGCAAGCGTTCCACCAAGGAGAATAAGAATATCTATCAACTGAGCCGCGAAGGAGCGGGGCTTTCCCGCGAGGCGGCGGAGGGGCTGCTCGGGTTCATCTCGGCGGACCGCATCGAGCGCATCGAGAGCGGCAAAAGCATGCCGCATCCCGACGAGGTGCTGGCGATGGAGCAGGGGTATAGAAATCACGAGCTTTCCAATTATTACTGCACCAACGAGTGCCCGATCGGCAAAAAGTACATTCCCAAGGCGGAGCTCAAGCCCCTGCCGCAGCTGACCGTGGAGCTGCTTGCCGCGCTGCACGATATGCAGGACGAGGAGCGGCAGCTGATCAATATCGCCCGCGACGGCAGGGTAAACGCCTTTGAGCGCGAGCAGTTCGACGCGATACTCGAAAAGCTCGTGGAGCTCGACCGCTCGATATCGGGCATGCGGATATGGATAGAGCATGCGCTTTCGAGCGGGAAGATGGACAGCGCTTACCCAGCGGGCATTTGAGACGCGCCATCAGGCGTGTTTAGCTCGGCGAAGCCGAATTTAGCTATGCGGCGAAGAATAATTTAGCTCGCCGTTAGGCGAATTTCACTATAAAGAAAGAGCGGCGCGCCGCTCTTTCCCTTTTGAACCAATTTTTTCATAATTCTGTTTTCATGCCGCAAGGCTTACTTCAATCGCAGCACCACGACCTCCTCGCTGCCGCAGTATTCGCCGTTCGGAACGAAGCCCATCGAGAGGCAGAGCCGCTTTGAGCCTTCGTTTTCCTGCTCGTATGAGGTGGAGATGAGGCTCTCTTCGCCGTCCGGGAAGGTGAGGATATGCTCGATAAGAAGCTTCATCGCGTCCCTGCCGTAGCCTTGGCGCCGATAGGCTTTATCTATCATAAGCCGCCGGATATAATAGCTGTGCTCATAAGCCGCGGGCTTGCCATCGAAATCGAAGGAATTATGCCCTATCATCGCAAAGCCGACGGGCGTTTCGCCGTCGTAGATGCCGAAGGCTTGGGCGTATTTGCCCTCGCAGAGCGTGCCGCAGGCAAGCATCGTGCTCTCTTGATTCGGCGCAGCGAAACCAAGCCGGGATTCGTCGAGCTCAAGCTCCGCAAGGTCGAAGCAGTTGTCGACCTTCACAAGCCTGATGGCCTTATGCTTGATCTCGTGATTCTTCGCCGCGTCCAAGGGACGCACAAAGAATTTTTTAGAATACTCCGCGCGGTCCGTTTCCCGATAGCCGAGGGATTCATAGAGCTTTCGCGCCCTGTCGTTTCCAACCACGCACCAAAGCCGCGGCTCACCCCCGTTCTTTTCGATAAGGCGGTTCGTCAGAAAAGTTACCATGCCCCTTCCGAAGCCCTCGCCCCGGCGCGCCGAATCGACGGCAACGAAGGAGAGCGCGTCCTTGCAGATGCGCCCGCAGGCGACTATCTCGCCGTCCTTTTCGTAAACGAACCTTTCCGCCGCGGTATCGCTCCAGAATTTCCGCTCCTTATCGGTCGGCGGGGTCAGCTTGGAGTCCGGGAAAAGCCCGGTTTCAAGGTGCATTCTGTGAAACGCCTCGTCGGTGAGCGTGTACGCCGAAGTGAAATCCTCATCCCGATAGGCGCGTATCGGCAAAGCCTTTTCCTCAAGCTTCGCGCCGCCATAGCGCATTATCGCCGAAGCGAATTGGGGCGCGTAGCCGCATTTTTCGGCAAGCTTCTTTGCAAGCGCGTTGTTTGCGTCGTAGCCCGTTTGGATGCTCCTTACAGGCGAAGCCTTTATAGCCTTCTCCGCGGCGAGCGCGGCGGGGTACGAATACCCCTTGCCGCGATGCTCTTTGAAGATGAAAACGTACACGAACGCTTCCTCGTCGTCATCGATATACGCAAGGCCGACGACCTCGCCGCCCGCGACTATCTCGTATACGTCCTCGCTGTCCTCCTCAAGCTCCACGTAGAAATCCGCCTCGGTATCCACCCGCGTTATGCGCGAGAGATATTG
>JAFZJT010000310.1 GCA_017553815.1 Clostridia bacterium | reverse complement strand
TGGAGCATTTGAAATCGATGATCCTCTCCGAAGAGGAGGGACTCATAGCCGGGTAACCGTTTTACCGGTCCGAACTATATGCTTATCGCCTTCGTTATGATACCGGTCCGGCCGTTGCCCGTCAAGGGTAAATGCACGGCTGCGCCGCCCTTGACAGCCACGGACCGGACCGGTACGGATGAACCAAGGCGATTAAGCAGGAAAATGAATTTGTGCAAAAGTAATGATAGGATCGATCTACGCGAGATGCAGGGCGGGAAGAAGAGATAGAAATAATCCTTCCCCGTTATGTGCAAACTGATATAAGAATTCTTGACAGCATATTACGGAGATGCTAAAATGTCCATGATAGGACATTTGGAGGTGAGAAAATGAACATCGGTCGCGAATCGGAGCTTGTGGAATTCAAAAAAACCACTTCGGAAACGAAGGAGGGAATAATTTCCATCTCAAGCATTCTGAATAAGCACGGCAAGGGCGAGCTGTATTTCGGCGTTAGGGATAACGGCGAAGTTGTCGGCATTGAAATCGGAAAGGACACTGAGCGCAAGCTTTCGCGTGATATCAGCGACGGCATAAAACCCGCGATCTGGTATGAGATCTCCACGAAGCACGCGGACGACGGCAAGGCTTTTATAGAGGTTCAGTTTCGCGGCGATGATGCTCCGTATGCAGCGTTTGGGCGATACTATCAGCGCTTTGCCGATGAGGATAGGCAGATATCCGATGCCGAACTCGAACGCCTTTTCAAGCAAAGGCGTTCCGACTATTCGGAGTGGGAAAAGGCAGATTCTGATGAACCTATCAGCGAGGTTGACGAGCAGCTTCTAAAGCGCATAATAGAAAACGGAAACGACAGCGGCAGAATACGCTATGAATACTCCGATGCAGCGGCCATGCTGAAAAAGCTCGGTCTTTGCAATAATTCCGCAGATAAATTGACCAATGCAGGGCGCGTTCTGTTTTCATCAAACAAGCCCGTGTTGCTGAAAACCGCCGTGTATGCCACGCATACAAAGGATACCTTTATCAAGCTCAACCATTTCGATGGCAATATCTTCGAGTGCATCGACGAGAGTATTTCGTTCGTGCTTTCCAATATAGATTGGAATATCGGCATTTCGGGCGAGGCAAAGCGCGCGGAGGAGCCGGAGATACCGCAAAAGGCAATCCGCGAAATGATCGTGAATGCCTTTGCACACGGCTGCTATTACTCGAATACGACTTTTGCAATCGAGATCTTCAGCGACAAGGTTATGATCTACAGCCCCGGCAGATTCCCCGCAGGCTTCGTGCCGGAGGATTTTGCCTACAACGCCGCCGAGCCCATCATGTTGAACCCGAAGATCGTAAATGTGCTTTTCAAGGCATCGGTTATAGAGTCCTTCGGTTCGGGATTCGAGCGCACCTTCTCCGCGTGCAGGGAAGCAAAGGTGGAATACGATTATGAAAACACTCCGACCGGCTTCAAATTCATCTTTTTCCGCCGTCATGGACAGAAAAATGTCCATGATATGTCCAAGAGCGAAATGGCCGTTTACGAGCTTCTCTGTGACAACGACTGCCTCACGATCAAGGAGCTTGCAAAGGCGATCTCAAAGAGCGAGAAAACTGTCTATCGTGCTATAAAAGCCTTGAAAGAAAAAGGTCTTATCGCAAGGGAAGGCAACGATGCGAACGGGTATTGGAAGATATTGGAGTGAGCATTTGATTATCGGCAGTTATTTCTTCGTTGATATCGTATGAACGCAAAAGCCATTTCATAATCGATATGCAAAGCACCGCCGGTACGTTATTCAAACGGCGGTGCTTGTCGTTGATTATGTAATCGGGTTTACGCCAAAACCATTTCTCTGATAACGATCTCCTCCGCTCTTGTTCTGCATGAGTTCATTGCCTGCGCCCAGCCGAGCTGATCGCCGGCTTTGAGCTGCTCGGTTATGCCTTCTGCTTTGGCGAGCTGGAGTGTGATAAGATCAATCTGCTCAAGTGATTTCCTGTTGATCTCGCGCAAATGGTCGTTTAGCTCAAGTTTCGTGCACAGGATCGAATAGTACGCCTTGCGATGCTTCTTAAGATGCCGCCTGCGCATTCGCCCGAAGCGGCCGATATCCTCGCCGGATTGATCGGGGAGCGTTAGGTCGGGATAGAGAAGGCCGTCCTTCTCGGTGTAAGTGATGGTAAAGCTTTCGGTTGTCTTGTCCATAATGTTTCCTCCGTTTCTCGGCTTGTGCCGATTTTAGGTGTTGTGTTTTCTTAGTAGCTGCAAGGATATTTGTGCTCCGCTTGTATAATCCGTTATCGTGATTCGCACCAGATTATAGCGTGCTACCTCCGCGGTTTAAGGTAGACACGAATTATCTGCAAGACATTCAATGGGATGCGTAGTATTATTTCCGTCCACTTTAAAGTTGAATGTACGCAACGTGCACACTGATTATAGAGAAGGCGGTGCTTCCTTATGAAAAAACTGGACTTACATATTCATACTCTCCAAACTTTTAGCGATGCTCCCTTTGCATTCTCGCTTGAGAGGTTAAAAGAGTATGTGAAAGCACTAAAAATAGACGGAATTGCTATTACGAATCACAACAAATTTGACTTGCCTCAGTATAATGAGATTCGGGATATACTGAAGGATACGTGCGTCGTATTGCCTGGAATTGAGATTAATGTCGGAAAGAACAGCGCCGGTCACCTTATCTGCATAACGGAACAAGACGACATTGAGGACTTCGCAATTCGTTGCAGTAAGATACAAGATAGGATTACTGCTACTACAGACTTTATTTCATTAAATGAACTCAAATCGTTTTTTCCTATTCTTGAAAAGTATCTTTGGATTCCTCACTATGACAAAAAGCCGGCATTGGACTCTGATATTATTTCGGGAATGGGAAGTAATATTCTTTGCGGCGAAGTAAGTAGTGTTAAAAAGTTTATTTATGGACAAAAAGATACATCTTCTTTGACTCCTCTTTATTTTAGCGACCTGCGTCCAGATGATAAACCCGGCGAGTTTGATTCTCGTCAAACTTATTTCAATATCGATGAAATTACAGTTGCCTCAATCAGAAAATCTCTGTTAAACAAAAGGAACGTTTCTTTGACGGAAAAAGAAGGCGTAGATGAATTCTATGTTATGCCGGATTTGCCAATATCTACAGGTCTTACTGTTGTGATGGGTGAAAGATCGTCGGGCAAAACTTTTTTGCTTGACCAAATTAGTAATGGATACCCAAACGCAAAATACATTAAACAGTTTTCCCTTGTAGAGACGAAGCCGGAACAAGCTGCCAAAGATTTTACCGATCAAATTTCTGCAAAAAGCAGCAGCTTTGCGGAAAAGTATTTCGGTCCGCTTAAGGAAGCCGTGGAAACTGTAAAAGAGATTTCGATTGATGAAGATGCGCGCACTTTAGAACGCTATGTGGACTCTCTCGTCCGTTGCGCAAAGGAAACCGATCGTAAAGATAGCTTTGCTAAATGTGCATTATATAATGAGTCAATATTTCCCTCCAGAAGACTCGATGGGCTTGAAAAACTAATTGAATCCGTTGAGACTTTGCTTAACGTGCACGAGAATAAAGATATAGTCGAAAAGCATCTGTCTAGAGATGCGCTAATTGCTCTCTTAAAAGATTTAATACTTAAGTACAATCAAGAGAAGCGAAGATCATTAGAAGAAACATGGGTAAATGATCTGATCGGAGAAGTCAAGCGGTCGCTCAGCACACGAACTTCAGCAACCACCATAGCAGATATTGACTTCTATGAACTACAGATGAATCGCGTCAAGGTTAATAAATTCAATATCCTAATCGGCGATGCAAAGAAAAGAGCCATTATAAATAGTAGGCGGCTTGGTGGTTTTAGCGTTCAGGCAGAGAAGAGCGCGTTTACTTGTGCAGCTGAATTGAAGAAGTTCAGCAAGCAGAAAAACGTAGCATTTTCAGATTATATGGATAAGTACACTACAGACCCTTACCGATTCCTGCTTGGATTGAAAGAAATGGATGGAATACCCGAATCGGATTACTATAAGTATTTCGTCCATATCAACTATCAGATATTAAATCAATACGGCTATCCTATTTCAGGTGGCGAGCGAGCCGAATTCAAGCTGCTCCAAGAAATAGATACCGCTCATGGCTTCGACATGCTTTTAATAGATGAGCCCGAGTCTTCTTTTGATAACATTTTTTTGCGAGATCGAGTAAATAGTATTATACGGGAGCTTTCTAGTATAATGCCAGTTATTCTCGTAACGCACAATAACACGGTCGGCGCATCTATTAAGCCAGATTATCTTGTTTACACCAAAAGACACATTAATCATCAAAGTGTATTATATGAACGGTACTACGGCCTGCCGAGCAGTAAACACTTGGTATCCGCATCCGGCTCATCGATAGAAAACTTCCAAGCGGTTTTGGACTGTCTTGAGGCTGGCGAAAAAACTTATAATGAAAGGAAACATGGTTATGAATTGCTTAAAGATTGAAAACGGTAAAGGATATTTTCGTAACACACAAAATCAGATGCAAGAAGTAGACGGGATTCGTAAAGAGGATATCCTACATCTACTCGATCTTGCTACAAACAGTGATGTCGACTTTGAAATGGATGAAATCGAGGGGGACAACATTAAAAACCAAGCGCATAAAGTTATTTATGAATCACTTTTTAGAAAATTCAAAGAGTTTTTAGAAAATAAAGCACGGTTCATCGACGAAAGTGAGAACCTCGATAAAGATGCTATGCAAAAATACAAAAGTGATTAATCTTCAAAGTCTTGCAAGACCAGCATAAGAAACGAATACCCAACACATAGGGTGACGCTGGCCGATATTAAGTTGGTGCAAGCCGTGTCATTAGCGAATGTTAATGAAATTATGACCTCCATAGTGACGTGCTAACACATAGCGAGCATTGATAACGGATTGGGGATCACTTTTACTGCACTCAAGCATCCTGCGGCACATGCTACACAGCGATGCCTTGTACCTGTGCTACAGCTTCACAACGCACCGATTCATGATTCTCGATCCGTTTCAAAAGTTCGTTTTCGATCAGGCACCGTTTGAGGAGCTCTCAAGCGGGCTTCTTAATAGCCTGCACGAATCGGGATTCCTTGTTGAAGGCGATGAATACGAGTCTGTTAGGTTGCAAAAGAAGCAAACGGCCGAAAACGATCGCGCCATTCATCTTGTTATTTGCCCCACTATGGCGTGCAATTTTTCCTGCGCATACTGCATTGAAACGGGTCAGCTCAGAAGCGACTCCATGACGCACGAGGTCATGGACGGCATAATCGGCTTTGCGGATAAGCTAATTTCCTCTTCGGACGCAAAAAAATGGAAGTTGTATGGTTCGGGGGGCGAACCGATGCTCGAAGCGGAGATCATTCGCGCGCTGAGTGAGCGCATTATTGCGCTCTGCGAAGCAAGCGGCGTTGAATACAGCGCGGTCATCTATACAAACGACTATTTTCTTAACGAGGAAAACATCCGCCTGCTCGAAGTTTCGCGCGTTGTATCGCAGAACGCGCCTATTGCACCCCGGTCGTCAAGGCCGCAAATCTTATACTAAGCTCTGATTAAAAGCGGACTAAATTGCCGAAGAGTTTTTCATCCCGTCAAAGTCGAACGGAGCGAGACGATATTGAGTATCGTTGAGCAAAAAGAAACAAAGACAGGGCTGAAAACAACCGACAAGAAGTTCGATTTTAGTCAGAGTTTAATATTATTACATGCATTATTCCTATGATGCATGTAATAAGAAACCGATCCCCGGAGCTGTTTTAAAGCTCCGGGGATCGATCTTTGAAAATCGATAAAGCTGAAAATCTACGGTGGGTAACGATGTTATGCCGCGTATCTCTGCTCAACAAGCGCGATCTGATGCATTGCGAGCACGCTGAAGGGCATGGTCATTTGCTTGATATCGCTGACTTCAACGCTGACCGCTTCACTGAAATTGCTCACGGCATCGCCGTTCACAGCGCGGATCTTGTAGCTGTAAAGTCCGGGGTCGAGAAGCGTCATGTCTGTAAAGCTTGTGCCGGTCACGGTATAAACAAGGGTATAGGTCTTGATGTCGCCCTCGCGGTAGATCTCATAGTGAGTCGCGCCGCTGACCGCGTTCCAGGTTATGACAGGCTTGAAGTCAACAACGCTTGCGGTGACGCCGGTGGGGGTGGCAAGCATTCCGTCAGCCAGAATAACAACGGAGACGATTGCGCTGTATGCGCTTTCGGAATTGCTGTTCACGGCCTTGATCTTGTAGAAGTATACTCCGGGATCAAGAGTGTCGGTATCGGTGAAGCTTGTACCTGTCACAGTGCCAACAAGGGAATATGCCTTGATATCTGCTTCACGGTAGACCTTGTATTGGGTTGCGCCGCTTACCACATTCCATGTAATGACAGGAGTTGAATCGATAACGGCTGCGGTTACGCCGGTGGGAGCAGCGAGAGCGTTCGGATCCGACGCGGGAATGGTAACGGCAACGTAGGTGCTGAACGCTCCGACAGTGCCGCTGCTGTCGCAGGCACGAACCTTGTAGTAATAGGTCTTGCCAACGGTAAGGGTGGCGTTGTCGGTGAAAGTGGTGCCGCTTACGGTACCTGCAAGAGCATAGCTGCCGGACTTAATGGCGCGATGGATCTGGTAGTTAGCCGCACCGCTGACAGCGCTCCAGGTGACGACGGGCTGACCGTTTACTATGCTCACACTTACGTTCACGGGCGCAGGAAGCGGACCTGCGGGAGTGGGAGCAGGAGTGGGCGTCGGACTCGCCGCGGGAATGGTAATGGCAACGTAGGTGCTGAACGCTCCTACAGTGCCGCTGCT
>JAFZJT010000309.1 GCA_017553815.1 Clostridia bacterium | reverse complement strand
TGTCGGTGAGACCGAATACTGCTTTGCCATTACTCTGAAAGAAAACGGCAAGGTCATCGGCGAGATCGACGCATATCCCGAAGCCGGAGAGCCGCACGCGGATGAGACCGCTTCAAAAGATACGTTCAGCCCCTGCTGGATGCTGAATCTTGCATACAGCGGCAAAGGTTACGCCTACGAAGCGGCGCACGCGTTTTTTGATTACTTGTTCAATGAAAAGGGCGCGCGGCGGATCTACGCGTATACCGAGGATTACAACCTGCCGAGTCAGCATCTCTGCGAAAAACTCGGTATGCGCCGCGAAGGCCTGTTCCTTGAATTCATTTCGTTCGTGAATAACCCGGACGGCACGCCGCATTATGAGAATACGTATCAATATGCCATTCTGAAAAAGGAATGGAAGTAGTGTGACAAATTCCCGTTTGGCTGGATATCACTAGATCGCAGTTTGGAGAACTGTTTATGAGGAAGGCAATAACATCGAACCGCAACAAAACCAAATCAAGCAGATTATTGTGGTATCTGCTGCTGGTGATATTGCTGTCTGCTTTTTGCTATATCACCCTTAACGTATGGCTGCAGCCGTATTCGATAGAGTACAGCGAAACGGGGAAGATGACCGCAGGTTATCTTTTGTACGCGGCGATAGGGCTGTTATTCTCAACTCCGACGCCCTTTTTAGCGGTTTTGATGATCGCTCTGTTCATAGAGAAGATCGGCGTCAGGCAATTGTTCCGCAACATCTTCCGCACGGAAAACAAGCTGAAAACCTTCTTGATCACAGGCGGTTTTTGCTTGCTTGCTTTTGTTTACGCAATACTGTTCGGGACGCCCAACGGCTCGCCATGGTATATGTTCCCTCTCGGTTTCCTGATAATGATACCGTTTGTCGGTATCGCCGAAGAGACCGGCTGGAGGGGTTTGCTGCAGCCTGAATTGGATAAAAGAATGAAGTATCCGTTTTCGGTCCTTATTACCGCGGCCATTTGGTTCGTCTGGCATTTTCCCGTGTTCATAGACCCGACCTCAAATCATTACGGAGACAGCGTGATCGGATTCGGGATCACGATCTTCATCTGGGCGTTTGCCTTGGCCGCGATCTACAGATCCACTAAAAGCGTGATCGCCTGTGCGCTGTATCATACCTTCATTGACGCGATCGGCGCGGTTTATGATTGGAACGCATTGTTTGACGGCTTCCCGGGCAGCGTATCGGCAAACGTTTACCGCGGCGTCTGGCTCATAGCGGCTGTTGTCCTATGGATATATGCGGATAAGAAAGAGACCGGGCCCGATAATACCGTTTTGGATCAATTGAACGGAAACCTTACGAAGGGAGCATAACGGAGTACTGAAATGAAAAGGATCGTCGCTGCAATACTTATCTCACTGACGCTGCTTTCCATGGCGTCGGCCTGCACGCATAAGCCCGCGGACGGCGGCTCGGAAGCGACGAATACCGCGGAACCAACTCAGAGCATGACCGCGGAGCCGACGATAGCGCCGACCGAGGCTCCGACGGAAGCTCCCACGCCTGCGCCGACGGAGGATCCCGCGGCGGCAGAAGCTGCGCGCATGGCCGCGGAGCACGGGCTTTCAGAGGACGACCTCAGGGGCGAATACGCGCTGTTCATCGGGTTCTGCGAAGCCTTGGAGGGCAACGAAGGCCTCGGCGATTACGGCGAGTTCGTCTACAGGATATTCCCCGTTATAGCGGATAACGCCGATCTTGTCGACGAGGAGATCCTTTTTTCGCGCCTTAGCAGGCTCAGCATCACCGCAGAGGATCTCGGCGAGGACGGCAACGCGGGAGAATTCGACCCATCAGACGTTTCCATACTGCTTGACAGAAAAACGATGGACAGGGACCATTACAGGGCTCCGTCCACGCTGTTCCACGAGCTTATGCACTTCCTCGACTATACGCTCGCCGGAGAGATGCTTCCCATTTATCTGCTTGACGGGCGGCGCCTGACTCCCGCCGACACCGCAGGGCTCAGCCCGGAGGATTTCGAGCGCAAGCTGTGCTGCGAGGAGACCAACTTCGTGACGGAGGGCGGCGCGGAGCTTTACACCTGCAAGTATTATTCCGGCACGGTGGGAAGCTACCACAAGAACTGCGCTTTCCTGACAGGCCTTGAATACCTGTACGGGGAGGATACCGTTCGCAGACTGTTCTTCGGTTGGGATTCGGACGCGCTGTTCGCCGAACTGCTTTTGGACGCGGGTTTTTCCGCGGAGGAATACGTTTCCGCCTGTGAAACGCTCAATTGGTTCTCCCACCCATCCGTTTACGACGAGCCCGGGACCTTCTTCGCTCCGGAGGACATACTCGTCTGCCTTTATGAATACAAGCTCGGCGGCGGCTGGATGGAGGACGCGCGCTTTATCTACATCCTCAAGTGCCTGGACGGGATAGAGCTCCCCG
>JAFZJT010000308.1 GCA_017553815.1 Clostridia bacterium | reverse complement strand
ATATAAAGAATTTCTTTGTGGTTGCGCCAAACACCACGATCTACGATAAGCTGAAGCGCGATCTTTCCGATCCAAACAATCCCAAGTATGTTTTCCGCGGGCTCGGCTGTTTCAGCACTCCGCCGCAGATAATAACCGACGACGATTACAGATCAAAACAGATATCCGCATTCGAGTCGGACATTCGCATATTCGTTTATAATATCGACAAGTTCAATAAGGAAGATGCGAATATGAAAAAGGTCAATGAAATTATCGGCGACTCATTCTATCAGTATCTTTCCGCTTTGCCGGATCTTGTCCTTATTATGGACGAGTCGCATCATTACCGCGCAGAAAGAGGAGCAGCGGCTCTTAATGAGCTTCATCCTCTGCTGGGGTTGGAGCTGACCGCAACTCCGCTTGTTGCAAAGGGCAGCAAACAGGTTCCGTTCAAAAATGTTGTTTACGAGTATCCGCTCTCAAGGGCAATAGAGGATGGATACACACGAACTCCTTTTGCCGTTACCCGTTCGGACATAGATTTCTACAACTTTGGTGATGAGCAGCTTGATAAAATGATGCTTTTGGATGGCATTGCCTGCCATGAGAACACAAAAAGCAAGTTGGAGGTATATGCTGCAAATCACAACAAGCGAGTGGTAAAACCATTTATGCTTGTGGTCTGTAAGGATACCGAGCATGCCGCGTGGGTGGATGCTTTTGTTCGCTCCGATGATTTCAGAGGCGGCGCATACAGGAATAAGACAATAACCGTGCATTCAAAGCAAAAGGGTGCGGAAACGGAAGCGAACACAAGAATGCTTCTTGATGTTGAAAACCCGGAAAATCCGATCGAGATCGTTATTCATGTCAATATGCTTAAAGAAGGTTGGGATGTAAACAACCTTTATACCATTGTTCCGCTTCGCACCGCCGCTTCAAAGATACTGCGCGAGCAGATGGTCGGGCGCGGGCTGCGCCTGCCATACGGCGAGCGTACGGGGGATAGCTATGTTGATGCGGTCATGCTGACGGCGCACGATAAATTCAACGATATTCTTGAAGAAGCAAAGCGCGGAGATTCCATCTTCAAGGCGGGAAATGTTATCAAAGCCGAGGAGATCGTTCCGGAGCAAGTTGCGAGCGTACAGATGGCACTTGAGATCCCGTCATCAGAAACACACGATGAGGCTTATTCATTCACAAAGATCGAACGGACGGAACAGAACGATGCGCTCATCTCGAAAGCGCAGGAGCTGATACAGCGAGAGGTTTGCCGAAGCATTCAAAGCACACCGGAGCATACTGTTTCGGCACAAACGGCAAAGAAAATAGTTGAGACTGTTTCGGCACAGATCTCCGAGGATAAGGACTTGGGCGATACCTTCCGCGAAAACGAAATGCCGCTTGCTGCTTGGATGCTTCATCAGACAGAAGAAATACATATAGCCGCAAAAGCGAAATTCATTCCAATTCCTCGCATCAAGATAACTGATGCAGGCGTGGAAGAATATGTGTTTTTAGATTTCGATCTTGATTTGTCGTTCTTCAATCATGTTCCGATACAAAACGAACTGTTGATCCAAAACCTCGATGATATGTCGGATCGCAGGCGCATAAAAGGTGATGCTATTGATTTCGAGGGCTATAATCCCAAGAAGGTCATTCTGGAAGAGGTGCGCCAAAAGCCGGAGATCGACTATGAAAAATGCTCGCAGCTTCTATTCAAACTGATTGCGCAGCTTTGTGAGCATTATAAGGCGAACTACGGTGAAAACGGAATGCAGAATATTGTTTTGATGTATAAGCGAAGCATTGCCAATGAGCTATATGCACAGATGATGCGGCACTTTTATTGCACAAACGGATTCTTGCAGGAGGAAGTGATCGGGACAAGGGATTATAATATTGAACCCAAATACAGTT
Organism: Clostridia bacterium; assembly: GCA_017553815.1. The sequence goes on along the minus strand of JAFZJT010000308.1, from coordinate 832 downwards.
GCCGCGAGAAGGTCGGACTTTTCGACAGTTTTTCGGAGGATATAAGGAATGTTCTGTTCACGGGCATAAAGAAGGGTGTTTTCAGCGAAGCCAAGTTTGACAGCAAGGATGGTGAATTAACCCTTGCCCGTGTGCTTGAAACCGATCCCGATATTATTAATTGGCTCAGGCCGCACCCGAGTGAATTCAACATCACCTATAATCACGGCCGCGTATACGAGCCGGATTTTGTGGTAGAAACGGATAGCGTTATCTACCTCGTTGAGGTCAAGGGCGAGGATAAGCTAAACGATCCCGATGTTATCGCAAAGAAGGAACGCGGAATTCAGTATTGCGCCGTCGCATCGCGCTGGGGCAAAGCCAATGGCTATAAGGAGTGGAGGTATCTGTTTATACCTGCAGGACAGATAAAGGCAAATTCTTCGTTTGCGCAGCTGGCGGAGAGGTATGGGGAGTTGTAAACAGTAGAATTGTGACTTTTTCAAAGAGGTAAGTTATGTATAAGGAACAACTTAAAAGGATACTTGAGGCATCACAGAAAAATGCATTGACTTTCTTCGTGGGAGCCGGTGTCTCCACTCTTTCTGGTACTCCAACTTGGAAAGATTTAATAAACGCAATATGCGATGAAATGGGATACGAAAAGAAAGAAAACTATTCTTCAGATGAGTATCTTCAGATTCCCCAAATGCTATATTACTCTTTGAATCAAAATGAAGGAAAGTACACTCGGTTTGTTAAAAAGCAGTTAGGCTTATCGGATGCTAAGCCTAACTGCATACATCGTGAGATGCTATGCTTAAACCCTGTCTCGTTTATCACTACTAAACTT
>JAFZJT010000307.1 GCA_017553815.1 Clostridia bacterium | reverse complement strand
TTCGAAGAACGCTTCGCTCCATTCACCCGGATCGCCGTTTTCGTCCCAAAGGCGTACCTTCCAGACGACGCGCTCGCGGTCGTTGAGATCGAGCGGATATTCCGCGTGCATAAGATCGCTTTCGACCTTGCCGCTGTCCCAGTTTTCGGTGGCGATCTGATACGCGGTTTGCTTTGTCCCGCCGTCACAATTCCACATAAGGCGCGGACAGCGGAAATCGACTCCGAGGGGATTATTCAGGTATTCCGTGCGAAGTCTTATCGCATTCATTCTACGTCCTCCGTATCATTCTTTTCATGGCGCGCCTTTATCTCCGCCTGTTCCTTCGGGAGATTCTTTTCCACGCGCAGGAAGAGAAGGATCGCGACCAGCGCGATGCCGGTGAACACCTCCAGCCCAACGAAGGCGAAGGAAATCACCCAGTTAACACTGTCCGGCTGCTGCAGTCCGACGGTCAGCACGCCGTCCGCCGCGGGTTTCAGATTTTCAAGCGCGACCTGTGAAACCCAGCCGTTTTCGGCGAGCTTCGACGCCGCCTCCGCGGTGCTTCCGGCGGTGATCGGAGCGAGATACCCCGCTTTCGAAAGCAGCCAGTTGAATACGCCGGTCATGATTCCCACCATAGCGACGGCGATGATGTTGTAGATCGACATCGCCGTGCCGTCAATGCGCTTGTCCGTCTTCCATTCAAGATGGTCGAGGCAGTCGGCAAAGAGCGCCATAAAGACGTAGGCGCAAGGCAAACCTCCGATGTTTTTGATAAACTGCCCGATCAGAACGACGACGAGATTCGTCGGGAAGATCCAGCAGATCAGCGAACCGATCGCGTACAGAACAAATCCCCACATAGTTACGTTCCGCTTACCGAACTTCTTTGCAAGCGGCCAGACGGCGAAGATGCCAATACCCATCGGGATACCGCCGATGACCGAAACGAGCATCTGCGTGATCCCGTCGTTATAGGTGCCGAGCACGTAGTTGCAGTAGTAAACGAGCCCGAGGTTCTTCATCGTCATGCCGACAGTGTAGATGAAGAAATAAACGTACATCAGGATCATGTACTTATCGGTAAAGAGCATTTTCAGCTGCTTTCCGAAAGACAGCTTCGTCTCCTCTCCCGCCGCCGATGCTTCCTCGGTGACGCGCTCCTTCGTAAAAAAGTATTCAAGCAGCGTCAGCGGCAACGCGAGGATCGAGAGGATACACATCAGAGTGATCCAGCTTGACTTGTCCGCGCCGATCATGGGCATGATGACCATCGGGAAGACGAGCGCCACGAGAATGCCGCTCATCATGATCGTTGTGATCTGATTGAATACCGAAAGACCGCCTCTCGCTTTGCCGTCACGTGTGGAAAGCGGGACCATCAGGTTGTGGCTCATATTGAAGATGGTATAGGAGAAGGAATAGAACAGGTTGTAGGAGATCATGACCCAGATCGCCTTGACGAGGTCGCTGCCCTCCGGTACTGTAAACAGAAGAATTCCCGTGATCGGAACAAGAAAAGCGGACAGGAAAAGCCAAGGCCTCGCTTTGCCTTCCTTGTGCTTCGTGCGATCGATGATCTGCCCCATGATGACGTTGGTGATCGCGTCGATGATTTTTGAAACGATCGGGAAAACGGTCAGGAACAGACCGCCCCACAACGGCGTAAGGTTGAGAACGTCGGTATAATAAACGTTGAGGTAGGTCGCGAGGACGGCGTTCAGGAGCAGTGCACCGGCGGGACCGAGCAGATAGCCGAACCATTTTTCTTTTTTCGTTACCTCAGATGAGTTGATCAAACCTCTCGGCAGTTTCATATCAGTTTTCCTCCTTCGGCAGTTTCGGTACTTTTATTCTTCTCATAAAGCATCTGATCCCTTTGAACAGATGTCGGTTGGTCAGTTCAACGAATCCCTCGGCGACGTTGAAAGGCATTGCGCCAGAGGACGACATGCTGAGTGACCGGAGAGAGTTGCTGTCCATAACGCGCTGCAGGAAATAGGCGCCCTTCACGGTGTTGTCTTTTTCGGGACCTTCAGGCATTCGTTTTGCTTTTTTCAACTGTTTTCTGAAAACGCTCATCACGGCGTTGTACAGGATCCGCCCTATCAGCGTCTGTCGCAGATCGGTAAAGCGCGATTCGACCGTCACCGGGAATTCCGGAAGCTCTTCTGGAACGGAATACTCGTTGGAATAGTTCTTTTTTTCCTCATCTTCGACAGTCAGCGTCACCGCTTTCGATTCTCCCGGCATAAGATACACTTTTTCGAAGCCCCTCAGTTCGCCGTCAACGTATAACTGCGAGACCTCCGCTCCGTAACGGTTTCCCGTGTTGGTGATCGTCTGTGTATATGTGTTGCCATTTCGTTTCCACTCCGATTGATCGAACGTTGTGTACGACAGGCCGAAGCCGAACGGGAAACGAACCGGGAT
>JAFZJT010000306.1 GCA_017553815.1 Clostridia bacterium | reverse complement strand
CGTTTCGCTTTTCGGCGAAGGTCCCTTCTATCTGCTCACTGCACGCGGTGAAAGCATGATCGAGGCCGGTATCGACGACGGAGACTGGGTTCTCGTAAGGCAGCAGGATACCGCCGAGCCCGGCAAAGTGGTCGTAGCCCTTATCGGGGATGAGGCCACGCTCAAGCGCTACTACCCGGAGCCGGAGAATCATCGGATAAGGCTCCATCCGGAGAACAGCACTATGGAGGATATTTACGTCGACTCCTGTGAGATACAGGGCGTCGCGGTAAGTGTATTCAAGGACTTAACTTAAGGAGGCAAGAAGAATTGGAAGACGGCGTTAAGCTGTATGCCTGCTGTCCAAGATGCGGCAGGCAGATCTGTAAGACAAGGAATTGTGAAGACATGGAACAAAGCTGCCCCAAGTGCGGAGCGGACCTTCGGATAACGGTGGACGAGAACTGCCGCGTCGAAGTCGAACTGCTCCGATACGAGCGGGAACGAAAACGGGCGTGAATTGAAAAGCAATTGAATACATACTCCGCTGTGCAATGAAGCGACGGACTCGGCATGAACCGTTAGGGCCGCCGTGCGCAGGGAGGATCTGTTAAGGATGGAACTTGGCATTGAATCAAGAAGCTTCCGACAGATAGCTTATCCAAGGGATAGGTCTATCGTCGGAAGCTTTTTATTCACCTTCGGGTTTGGTGCCAATCACGCCGTATTTGGCATCACAGGGCGGATTGGTGACGCCACCATGATGCCATACATGAAACCCGTGATTGTCCCTGCAAGCATCGCCTTTGTCATGACAAAGGCCGCTTGCGTTGGACTTGCAAGCATCGCCTTTGTGTTCACAAGGCTGCATGCGTGCAATTGTCCTTGCAAGCATGGGATTTGTGTCCCCAAATCCGCTTGTCGAGGCAAGCCCCAAGCCCCTATGCCGCTCAGCGGGAAAAAGAACGATAATCAAAATGGAGGTATAAATGAGAAAGAGAGAATATGACATGCACCTGCGGCTGAACGAAGCGGAGTACCGCAAGCTCGGCGATCTGGCACAAAAAGCGGGGATCACCCGCTCGGTGGTGCTGCGAAAGCTCATCATGGGAACTGAAATCAAGGAACGCCCCAACGTCGATTTCATGGCGCTCGTCAGCACGATCGACCATTTGTGCATTAACGTGAACCAGATAGCGCATCACGCTAACGCGCAGGGCGGCATCACAGCGGAAGAAGCCGCGGAGGCAAAACGGTTGGTAACGGAAGTAAGACAACGGCTTTATTGGAAAAAGGAGATTTGGATGTGAAACGCAATGGCATTAAATGATCCTGCAAAATGATTCATTAAGCGGTAGAGAACGAAAAAACGGAGGTAATAGAAATTGACATTTCCCGAAGTAACGAAAGAAGAAAAACGAAGCATCCGCCGGATATGGAACCGGCTTGTGAAGGGCAAGGACGAAAAACCGGCGAACACCATCACGAACTTTGTGACGGTGCTTGAAAACGATCCGCGGCTCGAGGGAGCAATACGGCTCAACGAAATGAGCGGCAGGGTACATATAGTCAAACAGCTTGGCTGGAAGAGGGAAAAGAACGGCGCGATCACCGATACCGATATCAACTACATCCGCCTACTCATAGAACAGGCCTATGGGCTCGTTGGAGAGAAACCCGCCGTATCGGCAATCGATATCGTCGCAAACGAGCACCGCTATCATCCCATCAGGGAACTGATCTGTTCGTTCGATTGGGATGGCAAGGAGCGCATACGGTACGTGCTCCATCATTTCCTCGGAGCCGAGGTAAACGAATTCAACTATCAGTGCATGCTCCTGTTCCTGCTCGGAGGATTGACACGGATACACAACCCAGGCTGCAAGTTCGACTATATGCTCTGCCTGATCGGCGACCAGGGAGCCGGCAAATCGACCTTCTTCCGGAAGCTGGCCCTCAAGGACGAATGGTTCACCGACGATATCAAGCGGCTCGACGATGAAAACGTTTACCGCCGACTGGAAGGGCATTTCATAATCGAAATGCCGGAGATGAGCGCCATAGCAAACACCCGCACTATCGAGGAGACAAAGGCGTTCATCTCCCGCTCGAAGGATACCTACAAGGTTCCATACGATCGTCTGCCGAAGGATCGTCCACGTCAATGCATTTTCGGAGGCAGCGGCAATAAGGTCGCGTTCCTTCCTCTTGACAGAACGGGCAACCGCAGGTTTCTCCCGATCCTGATCGATATGTCTAAGGCCGAAGTGCATATCCTCGAGGATGAACGCGAGAGCGAGCACTACATCCAGCAGGTATGGGCGGAAGCTCTGATGATCTACGCAATGGGCGAGCCCGAGCTTAAGCTTCCCGACGAGTACGCAGAAGAATTGACACGGATTCAGCGTTATTTCATGCCTGAGGACGATCGCCTCGGTATGATCATCGGCTACCTTGACAAGACGCAGGAAGCGTCCGTTTGCTCCCACATGCTCTACCGCGACGCCTTCGGGCGTAACGATACGCCGAAGTCATGGGAGTTGCAGGAGATCAACGAAGTCATGAACGCGGGCATAGCATCAAAAGAAATAGTCGGCTGGAAAAGGTATGAGGGCACTAAGTATTTCCACGATTACGGCAAGCAGCGCGGCTGGGAGCGCGCCACGATCGGAGAGCCTGAATTCACCGAAGTAAAATGTGAATTACCTATAGGGTTATTTGATAAATAAGCCTTTCTCCCAGTACACCTATAAGGTTATTCATATGGGAACAGGAACGGGAACAAGCACTTAAAAAGAAAAATACAAGATACACAGAGAAAGGGTTATATCGCCGTGTACCGTGTTCCCGTTCCGGGAGCGGCGCGGCGGAAAGGAAAAGCATTGAAAGAAATAAGGATAAATGAATTGAAGCCCTTTGAGGGGCACCCGTACAAGGTAATCGACAATGAAGAGATGGATGCGCTTGTGGAGAGCATTCGGGAACACGGGATAATGACGCCGCTGATCGTTCGGCCGGTTGGTAACAGGTATGAGATGATATCCGGCCACAGAAGGGCGCACGCGGCGGAGTTGGCGGGGCTCGAGACCGTTCCCGCGATCGAGATGGAAATGACAAGGGACGAGGCGGCGATCGCGCTTGTTGACAGCAATCTGCACCGGGAACGACTGCTGCCGAGCGAAAAGGCATTTGCATATAAGCTCAAGCTTGATGCTTTATCACGGCAAGGTAAGAGAACGGATTTAACTTCCCGCCAACTTGTCGGGAAGTTAAACGGACGCAATCCAGAAAGTGCGGATTTGGTCTCGGACACCGACAGCGG
>JAFZJT010000305.1 GCA_017553815.1 Clostridia bacterium | reverse complement strand
TTAAGGGTGAGGATGGAAAGCGCGAGCAGGAAGTAGAGATTTTTTACCGATTTATCGGGAAAATAGAGTAATGCACTTTTAAGTGCTATGCAATATCTTTAACTATTGGAATCGGATATCTCCTGCCCCGATATAGCATCGATACCGAAGCTTGCGGAGGAGCTCGGCGTTTCGCTTGAGGAGCTTATGCGGGTGAATGAAGCTGCGCCGAAAGCGGAGAGCAAAAAGGACTTCGGCGCTGCGCTTTCGCTTCCGTTCAAAGCGATCGCGCTCGCGATGGGTGTTGCGGTCGCGGTGCTCTCCGTGCTTGAAAAGATCGACGCTAAATCCGCATTTCTCATGCTCGGCATAGGTCTTGCGCTGCTCGGCATAACAAGCCTCGGAGAGGATAAGTAAAACTCAATAAGCGCTATTTCGGACGCCAAATGAGGCGTCCGATTTTCTATACCGAATTCGCTCTGTAAAAAATATTATTCGCGCTCGGCATCCGATGAAAAAATATAATTCTTGCATCCTCTCCTTTTTGTGCTATAATGAAGAAAAAGAGTTTGTTTGAATCGAGGAAAGTTTAAGTGAGCAGCGCAAATTCGGGCAGGGGCTTTTTAGGCAGGAAAGACATTGACATGACGGAGGGCAATATTCTGCGCCATCTGATAACCTTCGCCATCCCGCTTCTTCTCGGCAATATTTTCCAACAGCTTTACAACACGGTGGACAGCTGGGTCGTCGGCAATTTCGTTGGCGACGGCGCTTTTGCCGCCGTCGGCACCGTCGGTCCCATTATGAACACGCTGATCGGAACCTTCATGGGGCTTTCGGCGGGCGCGGGCGTCGTTATCTCGCAGTATTACGGCGCAAAGCAGTACGACAAGGTGCAGAACACCGTACACACGGCGCTGACGCTGACGCTCATCCTCGGCGCGATATTCACTGCGCTCGGTATCTTTATGACGCCTTATATGCTAACGCTTATGAAAACTCCGGATAACGTTCGTCCGGAGGCGACGCTCTATCTTCAAATCTATTTCTCGGGCATACTCGGTCTGATGGTCTACAATATCGGCTCGGGCATCATGCGCGCGGTCGGCGATTCGCAAAGACCCTTCCTTTTCCTCCTCGTTTCCGCAACAACGAACACAATCCTCGACCTTCTTTTCGTGCTCGTGTTCAAGATGGGCGTTGAGGGCGTTGCGCTTGCAACTATTATCGCGCAGTTCGTTTCGGCGGCGCTCGTTGTGTTCACCCTGCTCCGTGCCGAAAACTGCTGTAAGCTCTCCGTTAAGAAGCTTCGCATCCATGCAGAGATGCTCAAAAAGATACTCGCCGTGGGTCTGCCCGCCGCGCTCCAGATGGCGGTGACCTCGTTTTCAAATATCTTCGTTCAGAGCTATATCAACCATTTCGGCGACGATTGCATGGGCGGCTGGACGGCGTACTCGAAAATCGACCAGTTCCTGCTGCTTCCGATGCAGAGCATCTCGCTTGCGGGCACGACCTTCGTTGGCCAGAATCTTGGCGTTGGCAACACCAAGCGCGCGAAAAAGGGCATCAGCATTGCGCTGATAATCTCGGTCGCCTCGACAGCCGTTTTGATGATCCCGGTGATGATCTTTGCGCCGCAGCTCGTTCGATTCTTCAATAAAACACCCGAGGTCATCGCCTACGGCTCGATGCTGCTTCAGCTGATCTCGCCGTTCTACGTGCTCTGCTGCGTAAATCAGGTGCTCGCGGGCTCGCTCAGGGGCGCGGGCGACAGCCGAACGCCGATGTTCATCATGCTCGGAAGCTTCGTCGTGTTCCGCCAAATCTATCTTTTCGTTATGGCGAATTACATAAGCAACACCATAACCCCCATCGCGCTCGCCTATCCCGCGGGCTGGCTCGTTTGCTCAACGATAACGCTCATCTATTTCTTCAGAGCGAACTGGGATAAATACCGCCTCGTAAAGGACGAGCCCAACTCGGAGCAGGGCGGATGAGCCCTTTTGCGGTTGAATTGTTCGGCCCTATATGGTAAAATGTTCGTCATAGCGGCATTGACCCGTTAAAACAGAGAAAAGGGAAAGCTCCATGGAAAAACCGATACAGGAAATCGAGATGCTCGGCACGGAGAATAAAAAAAGCCGATTACCCAAGGGCAAGGCGCTTGCGGTCGCAATTATCCGCATTTTTGCCGTTGTTGCCGCCGCGGGTGGCTTTGTGCTGTACGTGCTTGCGCATAAAGGCTATAAGCCCGCCGATTTTGCCGCGCCCTTCGTAACGCTTGCGCTGTTCACGGCGATATTCGTGATCGCCGCGCCCAAGCTCGTGGATACGCTCGTTGGCGAAAGCAGCGTCGAATTCCTCGAAAAAAGCGCATCCAAGCGGGCATGGCGCAATTTCTTCGTGATATGCCTCGGCGCGCTTCTGCTGCATATCGTTCTTGGCGTGATCGGCACGGTCATATACAAAAACGCAAATGATTATGCGGCTTCGATCAAGGATCCGATCAAGCTTTGGCAAAATTCCTGGATGAAGAGCAACACCGACGCGGGGCATTATCTCAAGATAGCCGAAAACTGGTACGTCAAGGAGGGCAACGACAGGCTTCTCATCGTTTTCTTCCCGATGCTACCCGTGCTTATTCGCGCGTTCAGCTTCGTTTTTAAGGATAGCTTCATCTCGGCGCAGATATTGAACGCGATAGCGACCGCGCTCGCCTCGGGCATGGTCTATATGACCCTGCTCCCGATAATCGGAAGCCGCCGCAGCAAGGTCGGCGCCTTCGTTGCCATTCTGCTCCCGGGCATGATATTCATGAATTCGCCGATGAGCGAGCCGCTCTTCCTGCTATTTACGGTTTGCGCGTTCTTCTTCATGCAACGAAAGCAGTTCATCCTCTCGGGCATCTTCGTCGCTCTGGCGGGCTTCACGCGCTCGCTCGGCGTTATCGCCGCCATCCCCCTCGGCATAGTCGGGATAGGGCATATAGTGCGGCTTATACGCGATAAAAAGTCGTGGGGGAGGGAGCTTATTCTGCTCGCAGTCGGCCTCGTTATCTCCACCTTCGGCACCCTCGGCTACCTCTACATAAACTACTCCATCCACGGCGACGCGCTGAAGTTTTTTGAATACCAATCAGGCAACTGGTATCAGAATTTCAACCCCTTCTTCGACACCCCGCGCTACATGATAAGCTATGCGCAGCGCTACTATAACGAAGGCAGCATCGATAAGCTGATCTCGCTATGGATACCGGGGCTGATCGCCGTTGTAGGCTCGCTCCTTCTCATAGGCTCGATGGCAAGAAGGCTCCCCGCGAGCTACACGATCTACTTCCTCGCCTATTTCGCGGTCGCCATCGGCTGCACATGGCTGCTCTCGGCCATGCGCTATATCTCGGCGGCGCTCCCCGTTACGGCGGCGATAGCGCATTGCGCCAATAAAAGATGGAAGGTCATCGTGCTCTTCATCATACTCGGCGTGCTCTATATCGCCTATATGTATATGTACATGATGCGCTGGGAGGTCTATTGACAGAGTATAGCCCCAAGCCGAAATTAAAACGGCTCCATACCCCGATTTAAAACGCTTTCCCGATTTTGGGGAAGCGTTTTTGAGTAATACTAAGCTCTAACTAAAACCGGATTTCTTGCCGGTTCTTTTCCGCCCTGCCTTCCTCTCTCTTCGCTCAACGATACTCCATATCGCCTCACTTCGTTCGACATCGGCAGGACGAAAAACTCCTCGGCAATTTAATCCGCTTTTAATCAGAGCTTAGTATAAAAGCATATTTTTCTGTAAATATACTCGATTAAGCTCTTGACAGAAACGCAAAAAGGGAGTATCATAGCATTGGTTAGCAAAAACTAACTCAGTTTGCAATACGCAACCGAGGTTTGTGACCCGTCCGAACCCGTCTGAATCGGTCCGATTGAGGCCGAATCGATTGAAAGGAAGTGTTTTTATGCCTTTAACTCTTGCGCCAATAGGCGAAGGAAATATCATCAAGCGCATCGGCGGAAGCGCCGAGGTGAAGAAGCATCTGAGCGACCTTGGCTTCGTGCCCGGGGGCGAGGTGCGCGTAATATCCATGCTCGGCGGCAGCGTCATCGTCAGCGTCAAGGAGTCGCGAATCGCGATAAGCCGCGAGATGGCGATGAAGATAATGGTTTGAAAGATCCCGACGGAATTTTATAAAACCCGTTTACCAATCGCTACCCACGAAACACCAATCACTAATAAAAGGGAGGTACGCAAATGAAAACTTTGAAGGAGACCCCCATCGGCGCGACCGTTCGCGTTGTGAAGCTCCACGGCGAGGGCGCGGTCAAGCGCAGGATAATGGACATGGGCATCACCAAGGGCGTTGAGGTTCACGTTCGCAAGGTCGCGCCGCTCGGCGACCCAATCGAGGTCAACGTGCGCGGCTACGAGCTCTCCATCCGCAAGGCGGATGCGGATATGATAGAGGTCGAATAGGCCTCCACTCGCACTAAGCGTCAAAAACAGGCGGTAAATCCGCATTTTTTTACGGCAAATGCGTTAGCTTTTGCTAACTCATTTGCGGGCGTAACCACACGGCAAACAGGAGAAAAAATATGGCAAACACGAGAATAGCCCTTGCGGGCAACCCGAACAGCGGCAAAACCACGCTGTTCAACGCGCTGACGGGCTCCAATCAGTTCGTCGGCAACTGGCCGGGCGTAACGGTCGAAAAGAAGGAGGGCAAGCTCAAAAAGCACGACGACGTCGTGATAACCGACCTGCCCGGCATCTATTCGCTTTCGCCGTACACGCTCGAGGAGGTCGTGGCGAGAAACTATCTGATAGGGGAGAGACCCGACGCGATACTCAATATCGTGGACGGCACGAACCTTGAAAGGAACCTCTATCTGACGACCCAGCTTCTTGAGCTCGGAATACCCGTCGTTATCGCGATAAACATGATGGATGTCGTGAAAAAGAACGGCGATAAGCTGAACACGCAGGAACTTTCAAGGAGCCTCGGTTGCCAGATAATCGAGATATCCGCGCTCAAGGGTACGGGCGTGCATGAGGCCGCCGAAGCCGCGATAAACGCCGCGAAGGGCGGCAAAAAGCCCCCCGTCAGCACCTTCTCGGGCGTTGTGGAGCACGCGCTCGCGCATATCGAGGAGGCGACGGTGCACGGCATGAGCGAGGAAAAACAGCGCTGGTACGCCGTGAAGCTGTTCGAGCGCGATGAAAAGGTGCTCGAGGAGCTGAACCTTCCCGAGGCGACGCGCGTGCATATCGAAAAGGATATCGCGGCGGTCGAGGCCGAGCTTGACGACGATTCGGAGAGCATCATCACCAACGAGCGTTACGTCTATATCTCGGAGCTCATCAAGGGCGCATATAAGAAAAAGAGCGCGGGCAAGCTCACCGTTTCGGATAAGATAGACCGCGTTGTTACGAACCGCTGGCTCGCGCTTCCGATATTTGCGCTCGTTATGTTCCTGGTCTACTACATCGCCGTATCCAAGGTCGGCGGCGCGGCGACGGATTGGGCGAACGACGGCCTCTTCGGCGACGGCTTCCACCTCCTCGGCATCGGAAGCGGCGAATACGAGGAAAAGATGGGCGAATACGCCAAGGAATTCGTGTTCACCGAGGATATCCGCTCCACGGTCGAGGCGGCTGAAAAAGCGGGCGTTATCGGCGCGGATGAGATACTCGGCGCCATCGAGGACGAGGACTACGGCGCTTTCAGCGAGGCGCTCGACACCTACGGCGACGCGCTCGACGAAGCGGGCTTCGGTATCGGAGAAACGGTCGAGGAAGCGCTCGAGGACGCTCCCGCAACCGAGGATTACGGCGTTTGGGTACCCGGCATCCCCGTGCTTGCCGAAAAGGCGCTAAATAAGCTCAACACCCCCGAATGGCTGAACAGCCTCATCCTTGACGGCGTTATCGCGGGCGTTGGCGCGGTGCTCGGCTTCCTGCCCCAGATGCTCGTCGTGTTCCTGTTCCTCGCGTTCCTTGAAAGCTGCGGCTATATGGCGCGCGTCGCGTTCGTTATGGACAGGATTTTCAGAAGATTCGGCCTTTCGGGCAAATCCTTCATTCCGATGCTTATCGGCGTCGGCTGCGGCGTTCCCGGCGTCATGGCTTCGCGCACGATAGAAAACGAGCGCGACCGCCGCATGACCATAATGACCACCACCTTCATACCCTGCGGCGCGAAGATACCGATAATCGCCCTTATCGCGAGCGCGCTGTTCGGCGGGGCATGGTGGGTCGCGCCGAGCGCATACTTCATCGGCTTTGCCGCCATCGTCGTTTCGGGCATCATCCTCAAGAAAACCAAGATGTTTGCGGGCGACCCAGCTCCGTTTGTTATGGAGCTTCCCGCCTACCATTGGCCCACGCTATCAAACGTGCTTCGCAGTATGTGGGAGCGCGGATGGTCCTTCATAAAGAAGGCGGGAACGGTCATCTTCCTTGCCACCATCTTCATCTGGGCGGCGTCGCGCTTCGGCTGGGTGGACGGCAAATTCCTCTTCGACGTGGATATGGAGCTTGAGGCGAGCATACTCGGCAGGATAGGAAGCGCGATAAAGTGGATATTTGCGCCCCTCGGCTTCGGCAGCGGCGACGAGGGCACCAAGGCAAGCATAGCGACCATCATGGGTCTTGTGGCAAAGGAAGAGGTCGTTGGCGTGTTCGGCGTGCTCGACTTCGGCGGTCTCACTCAGCTTGCGGGCTACAGCTTCCTTATCTTCAACCTGCTCTGCGCGCCCTGCTTCGCGGCTATCGGCGCCATCCGCAGGGAGATGAACTCGGCGAAGTGGACCTGGTTCGCGATAGGCTATCAATGCGTATTTGCGTACGTTATCGCGCTCATCTTCTATCAGCTCGGAATGCTCTTTACGGGAAGCGTCAACGCGCTTTGGCTCGCTGTTGCTCTCATCCTTCTTGCGGGACTTGTCTATCTGCTCGTTCGCCCCTATAAGGAAGCGACCAAGCTTGATATGAAGCTGAAAAAATGAGGAATATTATTCGTTCGATTAAGCATAGTGTTTAATAAAGGAGATGATGATATGCTTGAATGGCTCGGAAAGAATCTCGGCACGATAGTAATACTTGCTCTTATCCTGATAGGCGTTGTTTCGGTCATCCGAAGCATGATAAGGGATAAAAAAAGAGGCGTGTCCTCCTGCTCCTGCGGTTGCTCCGCCTGTGCAATGAGCGAAAGCTGCCGTGGTGCGGGAAAGAGCGCCGAGAGCAAGTAAAACAGAAAACAGACTAAAGCCCTGCGCTTAGATGCGCAGGGCTTTAAAAATCATTTTATAATAGCGGACTCTTTATAATAGCAGGTTCTCGGGAACACCAAGCGAACCCAAAACTATCGCAAAAAAGTACGTGATGGGAAACGAGAGCACGAAGGCGATGGCGTTTGCCGCGCTGACGACGCCGAAGCCCAGAAGCCCGCGTTCAAAGGCGGCGGAGAAGATAAGATACTCCACGGCTATCGAAGCAAGGTTCACAAGGATTATCATGATCAGCACGGCGAGATCGTAAACCATGCCCGTATGGAGGAGTCTTCGCAGAAGGATATTGCTTATTATGAAGGTGAACACGTTTGCGAGCACCACTATGGGAAGCTCCGTGCGCGTTTCAAGCCTTCCCACCTTCATTAAAAACGCGCTCTCTATAAAAACGCAGCAGGCGCAGGTCAGAAGGAAAACCATTATTTATTCCTCCTCGCCTTGAGAACGAGGTAAACGAGCACGGCAAGCGCGATGAGCGCAACGCCTATCGCCGCCCAAAACACCCAGTGGTCGGTGCGGTGGAGCGCGTAAAAGGGATCTACCACCACGTCGGCAAGCGCGGGAGCGGCGAGGATGAGGCTCATCACGGAGAAAAGCATTACTGCGAAAAGCTTGCGGAGATTTTTCATTTTCTTATTTCCTTTCATCAAAAATCTATTTGCGCGAATTGAAGCATCAGTACAGTCCGTGCAGCGCGAGTATACTCATAATCGCGCCCCCAAGGAAGAGCGAAAAAAGGTTTGCGAAAACCGTTTTCAAAAACAGCCGATTGAGGTCGCCGAACGCCGCACGGTAAACGAAGTATTCAGAGAAGATCACGGTCGCTTCAAGCACGATGAGCGGCATGAGCATACTCATCCATGAATTGTCAAACTTTATCGGCAGAACGGCCAAAAGTAGGTTGAGCGCTATGTTTGAAACAATGTTTACGCATATGATTACGGGCGTTTGCTCCTTCTTGCGAAGCCCCAAGAGCGTCAGAAACACGGTCTCGATCAGCACCGTTAAAAAACAGGCAAGGAATATGAACATCTGTTGGCTCCTTTCACAGAGAGAGGTTTTGTTTTATATCGAAAAGCTCTATTCGCCTTTCCGAATGGAGTATCGCGAAAAGCCCGAAAAGAAAGCTTATAAGCACGCAGGCCCAAAGCGCGGGGCCGGTGAGCGTGAGGAGCTTTCCCATAGCGGTGCCGGGCCAGAGCGCGGAGGCGGCGAGCCCGAACGCGAAGGCGGGGGAATCGGGCATGGCGCGGTACATCAGATAGAGCGTTATAGGCATCGTCAGGTTCAGCGCGAACTGCCCGATCATCGATGGCACGGCAAAGCCCGATAAAAACGCCGTCAGCACCGCCGCAAGGGGTATGGAGATCAGAGAAGCGCGCCTTGCGCCGAGCCTATCCATGAAAAAGCCGCCCGATGCCTTTCCCGCGAAAACGAAGAAGGTCAGAAGAAGCGATAATAGGGGAGTGCTCTTCCAAGGGAACGCCGCGGCGCTTCCGCCTATCGCGCGAACCGCCACAGCCGACGTCAGAAAAAGAGCGAGCATAACGCCGCCTTTTCTTGTGAAGGGCAGGCTGCTTTTATCGGCGTTCACGCCGATTTCGGTGGCGCTGAACGAGCGGTCAAGCGCAAATTCGATGCATGTCGCCAAAATCAGCGCAAGCGCGAAGTATTTGCCGAGGAAGGGGTAGAGCGTTCCGAGCGTAACGCCTATCGCGCCAGGAGCAACGAAGACGCCGAGGGGCGCGGCTCTGTTTTCGCTTGCCTCAAGCGTCATCGCGCCCGCCGCAACGTGGAAAACGCTGTTGCCGATGCCGATAAAAACAACGCGAAGAAGGGCGGGGAGCGGAAGCAGAAAGCCGAAAGCAACGCTTGCTTCCGCGAGCGAAACAAAGAGCGGATGTCTTTTTACGCGATCCGCCGCAAGCCCGACGAGGCATTGCGTTGAAAAGGCAAGCGTGTTGTATAAAAAGATTAGGAGCGCAAGCTCTGCGCGATCCTTGAGCACACCGAGAAGCGTACACGCACAAACGGCGTCAACGCAAAGATGCGCGATTGAATTTATCGCGAGCACGGCGTTGCTTCTTCTTTTCAAAGAGTGATCCATATCGTAATTATACAGTATCGGAGGCTTTGTTGCAAGATAGGAGGGCGTTTGTTTATAAAATGTTAATAATCTAACGGGCGCATAAAGAAAAATCGACCGACGCGCCGTGTCGGTCGAAGAAACCATTGAAAAAGCCATTAAAGACCCATGCCTATGCGCAGGATCGCGACGGCGTCCGCCATGCTGACGCTGCCGTTTCCGTCCATATCGGAGGCAGCAAGAACGAGCGCGTCATCGTCAAGAAGCCCCATCGCATAGCGAAGCGCGAGGATTGCGTCCGCAACGGTAACGCTGCCGTTTCCGTCCGCATCGCCGGGAATGAAGGAGGCGGAGGTGAACCTTGCGATGAAATGATCGCCGTCAAGCTCGCTCGCTTCATACTCGGGGCGGTTGGAGATCAGGTTTCCCTGCGCGTCGTACCAGCCCTCGAAGCTCGCTCCGTCGGTCGGTGCGGCATACACCTTGGTGTACCAGCCGTTCAGCTCGCAGCCGACCGTGCCGTCGCCCTCGGCTTCAAGCACGTTGAGCATAAGGATATCGTTTGCATAAAAATCGAATTCCACTATCGGGTTGCCCACGCAGTAGAAGCCGGCAAGATCGGCGTTGTGCGTCAGATCCACGGAATCAAGCCCGGTGTTGCTGCAGCGGAGCACCTGCAGGCGGGGGTTGTGCGAAACGTCCAGTCCGTCGTAAAGATCGTTGCCCGAAACGTTCAGCTGATCGAGGAAAGCGAGCATGGAAACGTCGATCCCGTTCAAAAGATTATCCGAAACGTCCAGTATCTCAAGGTTCGAGTTCGCGGAAACATCAAGATCGAAGAGCAGGTTATCGCTGCAGGTGAGCTGAATGAGGCCGGGATTGGCGGAAACGTCGAGCTCAACGAGCAGATTGCCGTCGCAGCGGAAGAAATGGAGCATCGGGCAAACCGAAACGTCTATCGAGTGAAGCAGATTGTCGTAGCAATCGAAGGTCCAAAGCGAGGTGCAGCCGTTGAGCGTGACGCTGTTTATCATATTCGCCGAAATATTCGCATAGTAGAGCTCCGAAAGCCCCGAGAGGTCGAAATCGCCGACAAGCTGCTTATCGAAGATGAGGATGCGGCGAACGCGGTACTCACCGCCAAACTGCTCCCAGCTGAAGGTGGGCATGTCGATATAATAATCGGGATCGAAGCAAACGCCCCAGGTGGCGGGGTAATTCGGGTTGTAGCTCGGGCTGAGCTTCGTGCCGTTCTTGACGCCGCTTGCGTCGGTCTGCTCGAGGAAGGAAACGATCCTGTTGTAGTCGTTCTCGTTGTAGCCTGCGGGCACGCTCCAAGCGGGGGAGAGCTCCGCCTTTACAGCGGAGGGGAAACGCGCTGCGGAGAACGCGAGCACGAGCGTAAGCAGCAGCGAAACGGCGGTTTTAAGCAATCTTTTCATTTTTGTATTCTCCTTTTTTAAAAGTAGTTGATTTAAATACCCATAGCCATTCTGAAAACAGCAAGCGCGTCGTAAACAGTAACATTGCCGTCGCCGTCAACGTTGCTGTTTTCAAGATCGAGCTCGGCGTCGTCGATGATATTCATGGCATAGCGCATGATGAGCACCGCGTCCAAAACGGTAATCTCGCCGTTGTCGTCGGCGTCGCCGATGAGGAAGGGGGATTCAAACACCGCAAAAACGTCGGTATAGGCAAGGCTCTTGAGATTCAGCTGGGCGTTTGTCGAGATCTCGTTATCCTCGGCATCGAACCAGCCCACGAAGCGGCAGTCGCCCTCGGCAGCGGCTTGGGCATAGCCGAAATCGTAGTTCGCGTTGTAGTAGTAGCCCACAAAGCCCTCGCCCACGGCGGCAACGCTGTCGAGCTTGAGCAGGGGATTATTCGAAAGGTCGAACTCGGTTATCATATTGCCAACGCAATAAAATTCGCGAAGCAGCGGGGAGGATGAAACGTCGATCTCGGTGATCGCGTTGCCCGAGCAGTCGAGCAGCTCGAGCTTTTCGCAGCCGGAGACGCTCAGCGTTTCGATGCTGTTATTCTGGCAGGAGAGAAACCGCATCTCGGGGCAGTTTGAAGCGACAAGAGAAGTCAGCTCGCAGTTCGGCGCCCAAAGGTTGTAGAGCGCGGCGCAGTCCGAGATATCAAGCTCGGCAAGGGGCGCGTTTTCGCAGGAAAGATCGGTCAGGCTTGCGCAGCCCGAAAGGTTTATCGAGGCAACATCGGTATAGTTGCAGGTAACGAAGGTTATATTCGGGCAGGCGGATAAATCGAGCGAAGTCAGCGGCATATTGTCGCACCAAAGCTGCTCGAGAAGCGGGCAGGAGGAAAGCTCTATCTCGGTTATGTAATTGCCGCCGATCTGAAGCTCCTTGAGCGCGGAGCAACCCGAAATATCGAGCCCCGAAAGCCCGCATTCGCTGACGATGAGCGCCTCAAGCGCCGTGCAGGAGGAAACGTCGAGTGCGCCGTAAAGATAGTTCCAGCCAACGTTTATACGCTTGATGCGCAGTTCGCCCTCGACCTCCACCCACTCAAAGCGGGTGATATAGGGGTTGCTCTCCCAGGTCGCGGGATCGAGCACGTCGTACCCGTTTCCGATCTTTTCGCCGTTCTTAACGCCGCTCTCGTCCTCCGTTTCAAGGAACGACGCAACGGCGGTGTAGTCGTGCTCGTTGTAGCCATCGGGCACGGTGAAATCCGAAAGCGTTTCAGCCCTTATCGCCGAGATGGGCAGGCAGAGCGCGCCGAGCGCAAGCGCGAGCGCAACGGCAAGAACCGATTTGAAGCTTCTTTTCATTATGACACTCCTTCCGATAGCGAACGCGGAGCATCCGCTGTTTAATATGTATTATTGTAATCGGGTTTCAGCGGCTTGTCAAGCGCCGATTTTTGGCTCAAAGCCCCATCGCGGCGCGAAGGATAGCGACCGCGTCGGCCATGTTCACGCCGCCGTCGTTGTTCACATCCGCGTTAATAAGGTTGATGCCGCTTGCATCGATAAGCCCCATCGCATAGCGAAGCGTGAGAACCGCGTCGGCCATGTTCACATAGCCGCTGCCGTCCGCGTCACCAAGAAGCACGGGGGAAGAGGTGGTGAAGCGTGCGGTCAGCTCGGTGTAGGCCGTGTTCCAGATAGTGATATAGGGCGAAGCGGTGATGAATTCGCCGTTTTCGTCGTACCAGCCCACGAAGACAGAGCCCTCGTTCGCGCTTGCGGAGAGGAAGCCCTCGCTGTACGGCACGGAGTAATGATAGGAGAACGAGCCGTCGCCCTCGGCGCGCACCGTGTCGAGCCCGAGAAGCGAGTTGAGCTTCAGATAGGTGAAGGTGTTGCCCGCGCCGTCAAGCTCCTTGAGCGCCGTGTTCGCCGAAACGTCGAGCGAGGCGATGCGGTTGTTCATGCAATCGAGAAGGTTTAGAAGCGTGTTATCGCCGAGGTTGATCTCGGTAAGCGCGTTGTCGGCGGCAAAGACCTTCCGAAGCTTCGTGTTCGCGGAAACGTCGAGCTCCGTCAGCATGTTTCCCGGGCACCAAAGCCAGGTCAGCTCGGTATTCTCGGAAACGTCCAGCTCGGTCAGAAGATTGTCCGCGCAGTAGAGCTCTCCAAGAGCGGGATGATTCGAAAGGTCGAGCGAGGTCAAAAGATTGTTGTTGCAGTCCAGAGTATAGAGCGCGGGATTGTTGGAAATATCTATCTCGGTAAGCCCGTTGCCGTCGCACCAAAGCTTATAGAGCAGAGGATTCTCGGAAACGTCGATCGTGCCGAGCCCGTTGTTGTCGCAGTAAAGCTCGCGAAGCTCGGGGCAGTTATGCGTGTTGATCGCGTCAAGGCAATCGTCCGTCGCCTCGATATAGGTGAGATACGGGCAGCCGGAAAGGTCGAGCGTGCCGACGGCGTCCAAATAGGCAACGTCGATGCGCTTGAGCCTCAGTTCTCCGTCGTGCTCCTCCCAGATAACGTGTTCGAAGATATCGCCGAACATATCGATGCTTATCCAAGTCGAAGGGTCGCTCGGGTCGTAGCCGTCGCTCATGCGATTGCCGTTCTTGAGGCCGTTTCCGTCGGTTATCTCGAAAAACGCGGCGCATTTGCCGTAGTCGTGCGCGTTGTACCCGCTCGGAACGATCCAAGCGGGAAGAATCTCGGCTCGAACGGCGGCAAAAGCGGGCAGAGCCGAAACGGCGCAGAGGATGAGCGCGAGCGCAAAAGCAAGTGTGGTTTTGAACTTTTTCATTTGGTTTTCTCCTTTTCTTATAAAGAATGTTTAATAATAGCAACCGAAAATAAAAGCGGTCACAGGCGCAGTACGGCTTCGACCGCCATTTCGACCTCGGCGTCGTTTTTACAGCGGAAAACTTTTTCGCTGTACACCCGCGTGATACGCTCGTATTCGCCGCGGCGCTTTTTGTTTCTGCCGTCAAACAGTATCCACCTAACGAACTCAAGGTCGAATTTCTCGTCGCAGCCCTCGGTCATGCTCGCTCGCGTCTTTCCCTTGTTCTGCCGATACCTTTTCCAAGCCCGAGGAAGGCAGATCCTTCGCGGAAAGTCGAGAAAGATTATCCTGTCGGCTTGCTCCATCCGCTCCTCGTGCAGAAGGCTCGAGTAGTTGCCGTCGATTATCCAACCGTTCTCGGCGTTTTCATCGAGAAAAGCGCGAACTATCGCCCTTTCGCTTTGCTTATCCCGCTCCTGCCAGCCCGGGAGCCAATGCACGGTATCAAGGTGCAGAACGGGAAGATCAAGCTCATCGCCGAGCCGACCCGCAAGCGTGCTCTTTCCCGAGCCGCTGTATCCGATTATAGCTATCCTCATATCAGCCCCATCGCCTTCAAAAGAAGCATAAGAAGCGGCACCAGCACGAAGCAGCCGAGCGTCGTAAGGCTCATTCCGCCCGCAACGAAGCTCTCATCCGCATCGTGCGCGGCGGCAAGCACGACCGCCTGCGTCATAACGGGCATAGCGGATTCGACCACCATAACGCCCGAGGGCATCCCGCCGAAGCTGAAAAGCTTGCAGAGCGCGAGCATAACGAGCGGCCCCGCGATGAAGCGCATCAGCATCACGGCTACCATGTGCTTATCGGGCTTCATGCTTTTGATGCCGTATTCATACAGCGCGTAGCCGATATAGAAGAGCGCGATGGGTGTTACGATATTTCCCATATAGCCCGAAAGCTTGATAACGGGCTCGGGCATCTTAACGCCAAGAGCGAGCAGGGGAAGGGAAATCGCGAGCGCCACGAGCGGCGGCGAGATAAGCTTTTTAAGGCTCGCAAAGATGCCCTTTTCGTGGCTCTCACCCTCGCCGCTCCGGCTGATAAGATAGTTTCCCACCGTCCAAAAAAGCGTTGTGTTCACAATATAAAAGCACATGACGTAGGGCACCGCCGCGTCCCCGAATAGCCCCGTGTTCATCGGAAGGCCAACGAAGATGGAGTTTGAAAACGCGCACATCGTGATAAACCCGCCGCGCCGCCTCGCATCGGGCTTGAGGACCTTGGCGAGCAGTATCGCGATGGCAAGCGTAACGAGCATCGAAAGTGCGGGCAGAAGGAACAGCAGCACGGGCCTGTCCAAGGAAGCAAGGTCGAGATTGCCGAAAACGTTGTTTACAACCAGCGCGGGCATACCCGCCGAGATGATGAGCTTTATCATCAGCCCCTTGTGCTCTTTTTTTATATAGCCGAGCTTTCCGAAAAGCCAGCCCACGCCGACCATGAACATAACGATCAGTACGGCGGATAGGGAATGGAGAGTTATTTCAAGCATAGTAAAAGAATTCAATAAAAAGTCGTTTGGTCGTTTGGAGAAGCGCTGAAGCTTTTATGAACCGAAAGCCGCATCACAACAGCCGTTCAAGCTCCGCAAGGAGTCGTTCCTTCATCGCCGTTAATTCAGTATCCGATGGGCGATTATCATCGCTGTACATTTTATCCATAGGATACCACCATACGGGGCCTTTTCCGTTGCTGCCATAATCGCCGAGATCTCCGGTTTTTCTTGGAAATAGATGCCAATGCAGGTGCGTTTCTCCGTTGCCCAACAGCTCATAATTCATTTTTTCGGCGGTAAATGCATTCGATACGGCCTCCGATACGATACACATTTCCTGAAGAAACCTCGTTCTGAATGCTTCACCCAACTGAAACAATTCACTTTTGTGCTCCTTGCAGAGAAACAGCGTGTAGCCCCAAAAGTATTGATGATCCCCAATCACAACGTAACCGGTGTCCAACTCCTTAACGAAATAAGGGTTCGTTCCGTTATGAATCATATTTATCCTATCGCAAATTAGACA
This sequence comes from Clostridia bacterium, assembly GCA_017553815.1. Next base: position 3,341 of record JAFZJT010000305.1, on the reverse strand, counting down.
CATTCTCGCACCTCCAAACTCCTGTTAATAAGCAATGCGCATAGTACGGCGCATCATCCTCCCTCTGCGCGCGCAGAATCACCTTATTTCCTCTTATATCATCATGCTTCAAGCGGGTTAACACTCCTTTCTTGGGCGGCGGCAAATATCGAAACTTACTCTTATTTCAAAACAGCAGGATAAACCGAACTTCAACTAATTTGAAAACCTGCGGTTTTCAGCTCCATTTGCCGTGGGGGCTTTTAATAGAATGCTTCGGCGCTCCATCAAGCCTTCTCCTTGAGGAGAAGGTGGCTGAGGCGGCGCAACGCTCCGCGAAGACGGATGAGGTGGACACCTGCACAAATCCCTTAAGGGATTTGAATCCTATTGGAACCAAAGAAAAAAGCGAAGTCAATCGAAGCTTTTTTCTCAGAGGCCTCCGCGGCGAGCGGCTTGTGGAATCAAGGCGGATAAAACGCCGTTCGCGGCGTTTATGAGGTTTCCACCTCATCCACCGCAAGCGGTCCCCCTTCTCCTCAAGGAGAAGGCTTATCCGGCGCACCTTTAGCCGGAATTCATCGCTCCATCCATTCCTTCATCCTGCGAAACACTTCCTCCATATCTTCGGCAGGAATTTTCCCGCTCTTTTTCAACGCATAATGATGGGCGAACTCGCCGTCGGTATAGGTGCGCCCATTCAGCACCACGGGCTTATCGTATCTCGGCCTCGCGTGAATATGAAGATGGGGCGCGGGCGCTGATTCTTTATAAAAACTGTTCATCAAACAGCTCCAATTACATAGAGTCGCCCCCAAAACAGCCTTCAAACACGCCTCCACCTTGCAGATCAGATCGCGAAGCTCGGCCCATTCATCGTTCGTCAGCTCCGGCAATGAACTGCAATGCCGCTTCAAAACCAAAATGCACCGCCCGATATAATCCTGCTCATCCGCAAGAAAAACAAACCATGATTCACTTTCGTACAATCGAAACCTTTTGTCTTCTTCGGAGAGATTGCACCAATCGCAAGTTTCCATTCTTTTCACCTAAAATCACGATTTATCAGTCCTCGACCCTTATTATCGAGCCGGGCCTCGGCTCCTCGATAATATTTTGATGCTCGTCATGCTCATTCGAGTCGCTGATCTCGATAAAACAAAGCTTGCTTCTGTCGTAATCCCAATGCGGCACGGAATACCAAAAGTTCATCAGGCGAACGCATTCCTTCACCTTCGCCTCCCATCTGTCGGGCGGGAACCCGTATTTCAGATTCCTAAGATACCGCTCAAAGCCGGGAAGCCGCGTGTCCTCTATCGCATTGTAATCGTAAAGCCTGTGCTCAACGTATAGCCACGCGCCGTTCTCCGCGTGATCCCTATAAAACCGCCATTTCTTTGAACGGTCGGCTTTCCCAACAAAACGGCAGATGACCCCGAGCTGCCAGTATTTTAAATCCTCCTCGCTTTTCGCACGATAGACGACCGCATCGGGCGCTCCGCGCTCACCCTCGGACATCACGGTCAAGCCGTCGAGATAATAACCCGAAAAAACGTCGATGGGTTCGCCTAAGCAATCCTCGGGAAGATGCGCGTATAACCATTCCTTATCCAGCTTCATTTGGCCTCCCCGTGCGTATACCACGCAGGAATAGGATCATTCATATCATCAAACCAGACCAGCACCTCCTCGGCTTGCTTCAGCATCGTGTTTACCTCGGCTTCTCCGAAAGGAATAGCCCAAGGAACTGATGAAAGCGTATTGCTTGAGATATACAGGGCAAGAAGCCTCCAGAAATCCATCGGAACCTCGCCGCCGAAATAGCCGTCCACCATGCCGAAGGCAAAGCGAGCGGATTTTTGTGCGCACCAAACGATTCTATTGAACTCCTCCCATGGGTCCCCAAAATCGTTTCTGTTGAAATCGATGATGCAAAGCTTTCCGCTGCGATCTATCATCATGTTTCCGATATGATAGTCGCCGTGCTGATAGGTCTGCGGCCTTCCGTTCAATAAATGCCGATTCGCATTTATGTAATCGATAAATGCCTGACCTTTGGGGTATTTGATAGGACATTCATTGTATTTTCTGATTTTCATATCGATTTTTCTGTTGAACCGAACGCCCCAATCCTCCTGCGAGTCCGGCGCGGGGATGGAATGTATCTCGCGCAGGATGCGCCCCGCCTCAAGACCGTAGTCATACTGCTTTTTTGATGAAAGAAGCGGGATAAGCCTTTCAGCATCCTCGCCGTCTATCCAGCTCTGGATGGAGTATACGCCCTCAGAGCAGACCCCGAATTCAATGGGCAAACACATCGGTATGCCGAGGGAAGCAACGCGCTCCATCATCATAAATTCAACCTGCTTTGCATCATACTGCGCGATATCGGAAACGCGCAGAAGGAACCGTTCACCTTTTTTGTCGGTAATACAGTATTTTTTATCGCTCGACCAGCCTTTGAGTATTGGTTTTCTTGATGCAATATCCATACTTGCCTCCGCAAACTGCGCTTTACCGTCGTATCAAAACGCCCTTCATATACTGCGTTTCATTATGCGTTTTGTAAACCTCCGCCTTTTCCTCTTCGGTACAGCCTATCAGTATCTTTATTTCGGAGTCGCGCTTCATCAAATCGACGATGCACATTATGGCGTCGACATTTTTCTCGCCGCTCCCGATCCAACAGTCTATCCCCGCTCCGTCCATGGAGGAGGTATCCTTCAGGTAGCCGTAGTCCACCCGATAGATGAAATTCGAAAACTTGGGGTGCGCGGAGCCCTTCGGCCTGTCGATAACTATCTCGGAAGCGTTCACAAGCTCGTCCAATGCGTTCCAAAAATCTTTATTATCGTCCACTTTTTCATCCTCGAATCCCGATTTATACTACAAAGCAAATTCAAACCCTATCTCAAGCCGCCAAAACGCGGCGGATAGCTCCAATAATCAGAATTCTTACGTATCAATTCTGATCATTTCGGTAATAGACTTGTTTCTATAGACCAAATCGCCTCGTGTTGTAAAGCCTAGCTTCTCCCAAAAGTCATTGCCGTCTTTGTTTTTTGAAAACACAACCAAGGCGACCTTGTTTATGCCAAGCGACCGTAACGCCTCCATAGCGGCTTCAACGAGCGCGGAAGCTATCCCGCGGCCTCTGAAGTCGGGGTGAACCGCGGTATGATAAATGTATCCTCTTCTTCCGTCGTTTCCCGCGAGTATAACGCCAACTGTTTCGGCATCCTCTTCGGCAACAAAGCAGGTTTCGGGATTTCTGAGAAGAAACCTCTCGATCCCCTCTTTTGAATCGTCCAAATTGTTCAGCCCCATCCCGATGCAGGACATCCACAATTCATACACGGTTT
>JAFZJT010000304.1 GCA_017553815.1 Clostridia bacterium | reverse complement strand
TGCGCCTCAAGATACGGGCAGTGAGGAGTACTGCATCTCACACCTTTTCCGCAGTAGGTTGGGTATCGTTTGGGGCATGGGTCCGGCGGCTCAAAGCGGTGCATTACCACAACGCCGCTCCCTCGCGGCATGAAGTTCGGAACGCTCGTCATGAGCCGTTCCAAAGCCCTGAGTTTCGGGGTTTCTGTGAATAGCATTGTATTAAGCTCCTTTCGCTTGAAATGAAAAAAGCGCCAACCGTTTTGAAACGATCGGCGCCGGGATAACAAAAAAGGCGGACAGTTTTGATGCTGACCTCCTAAAAATGTTCGATATTCGGTTTTCGCGTGGGTTCAACTCCTGCTTTGGGAGAAAATATCCATTTTATATCTATGAATCTGTACAGAAGTTTACAGGCGTTTGAGGTGCAAAAAAGCCCGATTTTATCGGGCTTTTTTTGCTCTATATCTTTTTCGTATAGATAACATGGTGGCGCAGCACCGTTCAATGAAGAACATATGCCGCTGTCAGCATCCGCATCGTTTTCAAAGGCTTTTTCGATGTCGTCAAGTGGGATATCCTTTTCCTTCTGCGGAAAAGAGCTTGCGTTAACAACAAGCGTGAAGTGATCGTCGTAAAGATAGACCGAGTGGACGAAGATATTGATTATCGCCCTGCGCTTCTCGATGTCCGGCAGCGGCATAGTTCGGATGTAATCAAGGTATGCCATTACCTGAGGCTCCGATAGATACACCTTGCGGTTGAGCTCAGCCGCAAGGTGTTTTTCAAGCTCCGCTTTTTCACTTCTCCGCTGCTCAAGTCGCTCGGTGAGCATATCGACCGATTGCCCCGTTTCGATCATACGCCAAAGGTTATCGATCGCGGTCTCTGCTTCGCGCATCGCCTTACGCAATGATTTCACCGTCAGGCTGTCGGGATCCTTTCCGAATTCGGCTGCAACGCATTTGGCGATGAAAGCGATATTATCATCGGTCAACAGATCGAGGCATGCCCGGATCACCCTGTCCTCGATCTTCTGCTTGCCGATGATTCTTTTATCGCATTTCCCGCGGCGGGCTTTTTTGCAAGCATAATACGGATAGTATTCGCCCGAATGACTTGTACCGCCGTAACCCGTCATCATTTCCTTGCAATGACCGCAGAACAGTTTTGTCGTGAGCAGATACTCGCCTTCACCCCGCCTTCGTGCGGGAACATGCAGATTCTTGTCAAGCATATCCTGTACCCTTTCAAAAAGATCGTCATCGAGGATCCGCGGCATACCGCCCGGAGTTTCAATGCCGTTATAGATGTATATGCCGAGATAACGACGGTTTCGGAGCATTTTGCTGATGCTGTTATAGGTAAAATCCTTCCCAAGTGAGGTTTTGATCCTTCGCCTCTGCAGATCCTTAATTATCTCCGCCTTTGTCTGACCTTGCGCGTATCGCTCGAATATCTCACGGACTATTGCCGCTTCTTCCTCGTCAATGCGGAAGGTCTTGTCGGGATTGACCTTGAAGCCCAGCCCAGGATTGGAACCGTTTGAGAGACATTTCTCGGCGTTGATGCCCATACCCCTTCGGATCTTCTGCGAGAGCTCGGCGGAGTAATACTCCGCCATGCTCTCCAGCACGCCCTCTATAAGTATTCCCGATGCATCCTCCGCAATGTTCTCCCGTGCGGAGATAACACGCACGCCGTTCTTTTTGAGTTTCGCTTTGTTTATTGCGCTGTCGTAACGGTTGCGTGCAAAGCGGTCGAGCTGATACACGAGCACCGCTTCAAAGGTGTGTTTATCCGAATCCGCGATCATACGCTGAAACTCGGCTCGGTTGTCCGTAGTGCCCGATATAGCACGGTCGATGTATTCGCCCACGACGATATGCCCGTTTTCCTCCGCATACTCATAGCAGACCTTGAGCTGACCTTCGATCGACTGCTCGGTTTGGCTATGGCTCGAAAAGCGGGCGTAGATAACTATATTCACGGTCTTTTCCTACCTTCATTTTTATTGAGATGATAACAAAGCAAAGCGACTATGTCGAATGTGCGAAATACCGAAAACTCATTTATCATATTCGGGATGCTCCTTGAGCCATTCTTCATACCAGAGCTTGCCTTCATCGCTTTGAAAGAAAGCCTTGATGCCTGGAGCGAGCGCCTTTGCGAACGCTTTGAGCAGGTTTTCTTCATACTTGATCCGAACAGCTTCCTTGTCTGGCGCAGTCATCGTGCTTCCTCTTGCTGCTTGGAAAGGTGCTTCTTATAGAACGCGCAGGCTTTTATTATGAATTCACGCACCCGTTCCGAATCGCCGTCCGGCAGATACCTGCCGATACTGCTCAGGGGAATGCTGACCTTTTCCCTCTGATTGGCTTTTTCCTCCGCCATGATCGAAGCGATCAGCTCAGCCGTAAGCCTGCCTTCACCGCTCAAGCGCTTCATGCGCACCGCCTGCGAGAGTGAAGGCGTTGCTTCGGTGACTGCGATCTCGAATGCAAGGATATCCTGCTCCTCATCCGAAAGATACGAAAGCTCCACCGCGGGCGTGAACGCAATGCGTCCTTCGTCAACGAGGCGGAGCAGAGTGGGGTTGAGATGGGTAAGGCGAATGTAGCGGCGCACAGTTTCGCGGCTTTCGAGATTTGACTCTCCAACGATCTGTGCTGTCGTCAACTTCTCCACAACTTGTGTAGAAGTCAGATCCGTTCGCTTGCCCTGCCTTGAAAGCGCATCGAGCTTGAGCTTATAGGCAAACGCCTTTTCACTTGGCAAAATATGCTCTCTATGCAAGTTGCTGTCCACAAGCGCAACGGCGGCCTCGTCACGGTTCATTTCCAGCTCCACAACGGGAACGGTTTTCAGCCCCGCACTTATCGCCGCGTGTGCTCTGCGGTGTCCGCTTATGATCTCATAGCCCGCGTCGATCGGGCGCACCATCAGCGGAACCATTATCCCGTGCTCGCGGACGCTCTCAATGAGCGCGTCCATTTCTTCATCATCGCGAACCTTGTACGGATGCCCCTCGAAGGGCTTGAGCTCCGCAAGGCTCACTTCCTTTATATTCCTAAAAGATTTTTCCTTATCTTTATTCATTCTATATTCTCCTTTTCTTTTTTTGCATAGGAAAAAGCGCCCACAGGCGTGAGCGCTTTATTACCACAATTGAGTATTGTCTTAAGCTCTGCTGAAGCCGGCTTCCCAATCGCATTTGCCGATGACCCAACGATTTACAGCCCAATCGGATCTCGGATACTTTGATTTCATTTCATCAAGGGCTTCATAGGCCTGCGATTCATCGGCATAGCAATCGCTTTCAACTATGTTGATCTCATCAAGGTCGGCATTGGTATTCCAACCGGTCACCATCCATACGCATACAGGATCATTCGTGCATTGCAACATACCTATGAGTTTCTTTCGCTTGATGTGATAGGTGCAGGGATACTCGCAAAAACCTTTAACGTTTTTCAGATAATATGCTGCGACTCGCCTTGCTTCTGCCGCTGAAAAGAACAGCCCGATACAGAAGTCTTCCGAATAATCGCCATATGACAGTTCCGTATCTGTCAAAGTCAAGAAGTACAATCCTTTTGCATTGCCAAATGCCTCGTTAAAAGACACGGTTTTTCCCGCCCGCATCGAGCATAGCCCTTTTCAAGCTCGCAGTTCAGTTCTTCATCCGTCATATCGGAGATATCGAGCGGATGCTTTGTATTTGTGCGATCGGTTTTCATTGAATTGTTCTCCGCGCCTAAATCAATATTCATCGCTAAGCAGGAAATCCGCAACGTGCATAGTCTTTATCCCATCATGATCGCCTCCGGCAAAATCGTCGGTGGTGAGTACGTATTTGGTGTAGTTATCACGGATATCACGAAGCCTTGAGTATTCGCGCAGCTCGGTATTCTCGCTTGCGATCTCGCGCGTTACCTGAATATAAAGCTTCTCATTCCTTCGCGTGGCAACGAAATCTATCTCGCCGCCGCTCGTTTTGCCTATGTTCACGGTGTAGCCGCGACGAAGCAGCTCAAGATACACGATGTTTTCAAGCATAGCCGCCACAGAGCGAGGATCGAAGCCGAGTATGCTGTATTTGAATGCGCTGTCCGCAAGGTAGAACTTTTCCTGCGTTTTCAAAAGCTCCCTGCCCTGGATATCGTAGCGCGAGCAGCGGTGCAGTATGTACGCCTTTTCAAGCTTTTCAAGATAGCCGTAAACCGTTTCGTTATCGAGTTTACGGTTCTCGGATTTAAGATAATCGGATATCGACTTTGCGGAAAAGGTTTTGCCAACGTTATCGAACGCGAATTTCACAACGCGCTCAAGTTGATCTATCTTCCGTATCTGATTTCGCTTAACGATGTCGGAAAAGACAGTTGAGTTATAGATGTCGCGCACGATCGTATAGACCTCGTCATCGGTAAACGGGCGCAGATGCGCTGCGGGAAAACCGCCGAGGCGTATGTAATTGAAAAGCTCGGTCCGCGTATCCGAAAGCGGCGAATGCTCCTTTTTGAATGTCAGATACTCGGCAAAGGAAAGCGTGAATATTCTGAACGAAACATAGCGCCCCGTGAGGTAGGTTTCTATCTCGGAGGACATCATACGGGAGTTGGAGCCGGTCACATAGATATCGGTATCAAAATCCGTTTGCAGGGAATTGACAACCTTCTCCCAGCCCTTTATTTCCTGCACCTCGTCAAGGAAAACATAACTGCGCTTTCCTCTTGCAAGCCGCTCCTTTATCGCAGAGTACATCTGCTTTGCACTCATACCCTCGTATTCCATCGAATCGAAGCGATACATCAGTATTTGCTCTTCCTCGATGCCGCGCTCGATAAGGCGATCCTTTATCATTCCGAGGATCGTGGATTTTCCGCAGCGGCGCACGCCCGTCAGTATCTTAACGAATTGGGTGTCTGTGAACGCCATTATTCTCTCAACATAGTTTGCTCGCAGTATCATTTTTCGCACCTCCGATACTGCGATTATAAACGCCTGCACAAACTTTGTCAAGCAGTTTTGCGGTTTCAAACCGCAAAACTATAAAATTGCGACAACTTTTGCGGATATGTTCCGGTTTTCGCTTTTCGATATGCGCTTATCGCTCTTGAGTTTTATAAAAATCCGTGTAGATTTCGCCTTCCAGTTCCTTATTCTCCCTTTTGATCCCTTCCTCAATAATCGCCTCTATCCTCGGAATATCGGCTTCGATATCGTCGCAGAGCTTCAGCTCGCTTCTTATTCTATAGAGCTCGGCAGTTATCTCGCCGATCTCGGGGTTCTTCTCTCCGGTGCGGCGCTGCTCTTTGCGCAGGGCATCGCGCTTTTCGGTTAATGCGGCTTGCTTTTCGATAAGTGCGGATTTGTGATCGATCAGTTGTGCTTCGGTATCAATTTCATACTTATCAAGAAATGCCTGTTGGCGCTTATAGCGTTCGAACTTTTTGAGCTCGCCGCGATCGACCTTATAATAGGTCTGCTTGCCCTGCCCGATGATCCCGAGGATGTACATCCAATGCAGAACGAGCGCGCGAAAGCCGTGCTGCTTTTCATACGGAACGAACTGCGGCTTCCATGCGGGGATTATGATCTCATCGCGCTGCCTTTCAAAGCTTTCATCGAGCATGGCTTCTATATCAGCATCGGTCATACTTTTGCCGTTCTTCTTCAAGCGCAGCGGCCGCTTTGCGCCAATGGGTAGGAATGAAGGATACTTGCTTCGGAAACTGACCTCATAGCCGAGGTTTTCCATAAGGGAGTAGAAGTGAGGCACGTCGCAGGCAAGATCGATGCAGGCGCGCATATCGCTTTCAAGCATTTCTTTCATCGTCAATATGCCGCTTTCGTGTGCGCGCTGTTCGGCAAAGGTGTTTCGTATTCCGCTGTGATTCTCAATGATCGAAAGCCCGTGTTCAAGGCAAATGCTGTCGGATATCTCCCGCAGCTTCAAATGGTCGCGCTTATGATTTTCATATTTTCTGCCCGTGCGAAATGAGACCGAGTTTATAACGAAATGATTATGCAGATTGTTAGTATTGAGATGCGTGGTTATTAAAACCTCGTATTCATCGCCCCACATACGCCGAGCGGTCTCAACGCCGATTGCGTGGGCTTCCTCTGCGGTCAGCTCTCCTGCGGCGAAGCTCTGATAGCCGTGATACGCCGTATTGCCGCCGAGCTTGCCGTATCTCCGTTTTGTTGCCATCATCCATTCATACGCCTGTTGATGCGGGCAGTTCAAAGCGGAAACGAAAAGCTGCTTTTCGGTCTTGGACGGATTTGCGGCGTAGGCGATAGCGTTTTGAAGCTCCGCATCATATTCGGGGTTTGCGGTCTTTTCGCTATTGCTCACATAGTCCAGCACCCTGTTTATTCCACCCTTAACAGGCCAGAATCCTGTGGTCGCCATCAGCCCGCACCGCTTTCAAAGAAGTAGCGGCGAATATCCGCAAGCAATTCAAGCGCTGTTTTTTTCACGACCGCCGAAGCTTCATTTTTATTTGCAAGCTCGATCAGCGCGGAAGTAAATGCCAGCAGCTCATCACTCGGCGCGGCTCTCGGCTCGTATCCGAGCGCCCGCTTGCGAACATACTCGCTTATCGACAAGCCGCAGGCTTTCGCTTTGCGCTGAACGGCGGCTTTCTCGGATACACTCAAGCGGATATCCAGCCTTTCGGCTCTCTCTTTTTGTTTGTTATTTGTTTTGCCTTTGTTCATGGCATCACGCTCCTTTCCGGGGTATTAGGGGTGTCCCCTAAAATCAGCGGGAGCAATATGCTCTCCGCGTCGGAACTTGCCGTACAAGTTCCCTGCTTGCTATAACTTTGTGCATCCACTTCTCTCTCAAAGCGCTCATAGCTCAATTGCCACGCAAGCTTTGAGATCAATTCTTGCACGAACGCGGCCTTCTGTGCCGCGCTCATTAAAGATACATATTCGGTGTTTTTAACTTCAAGTTTCATCTTTTCTGCCGAGAATCACTCTCCTTTCATAGTAAAGTTCATTTATTGGTACAGGAACCGTATTGTTTTGCTTTTTTGCGCGTGGTACAATCGAATCGTTCCGAGCGTTGTAATCCTATCGCGGCAAAAAGCATTGGACATCACCTCCTTCCGTGATTTAATGCATTGACCAGACCTTAGGAGAGAGTTTGAAAAAGCCCTCTCTACTTATAGGAGAAAAACAGGGCCAAAATCGGAACTGTTTTTGGAAAGGAGATAAATATATTATTCGAGATGAAAAGATTGACAGAAGAAAAAGTGATGATGTATGACCTTGCGCTTGAAGACAGGTATACCGCTCGATCGATAAGGGACGGGCTCATTTTTGAAAGGATCGCCGATCGCGAACTCGAGTCAGAAGCAAGCTTTATTGCTGAAGAGGAAAGCGGCAGAGAGCTGCTTAAACGCGAGATCCGCGCCCAGGCCCTATTGAGGTTGGAGCTGTCGGCGCGCACGGCGGAAGAGTTCAAAACCGTGACAGACGAATGGGACAGGCTGGATCGAAACAGAGAGCGAAGAGAACGCTATCACGAGGTTTCGCGCGGAGATGTGCCGCTTGAATACGATGCGACATCAT
>JAFZJT010000303.1 GCA_017553815.1 Clostridia bacterium | reverse complement strand
TACTTGCGGCGCATCCGTCCGAACCTCCCGATATCCTCGCTGCTCTGCTCGGGGAGTATCAGATCGGGGTACAGAAGCCCGTCCTTCTCCGTGTAGGGGATCTCCATATTCGTTTCTCCTTTCGGTTTTTATTTCACCGTCATTATCGCTCATTTCTTCGCGCCTTTCAACGATGTCGATCCTTTTTTCTTCGTTCCTTACGGTGCGCTCGATGGTTCGCAGTATGTTTTCGGATACATCTCCAACAGCCGTTCCGAGCACAGTTGCGGTTTCGTAGGTGTTGAACTTCAACGCCGCTTCATAATCCTGATCATGAAGATAATCATCGGGATCGAAGCCGAGCCTCGTAAGCACCGTATGCGCGACAGCCGTACTCATAGCCATATAGAGTGTGGTTGCGAGTTCATCTTCGGATAATTCTTCCAGCAGGCTGCCTTTAGTCTGCTGTGAAAGCTCGTAAACGTAGTCAGCAGCGTTATCCGATACGCTGTTTACCGCTGTGGCAAAGATATTGGTATCGAGGCTTTGCTGCATATTAAAGCCGAAATTATCGGAAAGTGCTTCTGATACGACGGTTTCAAACTCCGGCTTTACGCTCCAAAGCTTGAACGGGACATTCCTTCTTGAATAGGTGTCGCTCACATCGAAAACATACCTTAGCCGAGCCTTAGGTGCGGTGTTCAAGATGAGTGCAATACCCTTTGAACCGCGCTGAATGCGACGGTCGAGCCTATCGTTCCACATCTCAAACTCAGCGCAGGCTTTGGCGTTCGGGCGCTGGGCGTAGATAAGCACTCTATCCGCATATCCGTATTTATAGTGCCACGCAGAACATGACAGGAACGACTTGTACTCGCTTACGGAGGAAGTCGCTCTTTTGGCGGCGATCTCCATAAGCAGCATTATTTCTTGAAGTTTATTTGCCAAAGCGAGCCTCCTTTCATCTTGTTTGTTCGTTTATACTCGGGGCAGTATGCTGAATCTCATGCTTCTGTCTGAAGCTTTCGAGCGTCATCCCGGTATCTATGCCGTAGTTGATCTCGTCCCCGTCCATGAATATGCGCCCCTCATCACCAAGATCGAGCGGTCGAAGTGTAAGAATGCTGCCCCAATGATTGACGAGTATCACGCGCGCTATCTCACTTGCTATGCCCTGACATTCATCGTCGTGGCGTATCTCATATTTATACACGCCGAGCGGAACGCTGTCCTTGCTTATGCGAAGCGGAGTGAAAAGCGCGGGAACACCGAAAATCTCTATCTCCTCGAACTTCTCCGTTTGAGCATCAACAAATCTGCTCATGCTCTATCGCTCCAAATCGGACTTGGGCGGCTTCTGATGATCCGGGACTTCATACGGGAGAACTGTAATGTTTCCGCCGATGGTTATGAACTGTTCGGGAGTTTCAAAACGCTTCTTCATTTTCTCCATAAGCTCAGGCGAAAGCCCGCAGAAGTCCTCCTCGCCAAGACCTGTTACGATAAAGGTTCCGGCAATAATATCGCTTACTTCGCCATTTTCATCTCGAATCACACGGTTAAGCGGAAGCCCTATGAGCTTACCTTCTTCATTGCAGATAACGGCGACTTCCTCCTCGAAGGGGCAGATCGCTTCGATGCTGCCGTCAACGGCGCTCTGAAGGCTCGAAAGCCCGGGATCGATGTCCTTTTCATACGGTTTCTTATACGGTTCAACAACAAGTACGTTCATCTGTCAAATCCTCCTTTTTCGTTTATCTCATGTTTTCTTGAAGGCGGCTTAATAGTCGGTGTAACAGGTTCGACCTTACAGCCCGTGCCTTCCATTTTCTCTGCGAACTCGCAGATATGGTAGAGACCGTTCCCGATCTCGGCATGATAATCATCGATGTACCGCGCGGTTCTTGTAGCCGCCTTGCCATCCTGATAGTTCAGCTTGACCTTGCCGCCGTCGGGTATTCTGAAAAGCTCGTTATACGATGAGTCGATGAATCTAATGCCGCGCCTCGCCGCCTCGATATGCCTGTCCAGCCATTTGGAAATATAGATATAGATGTGGATATT
>JAFZJT010000302.1 GCA_017553815.1 Clostridia bacterium | reverse complement strand
CGTTATATTTTTCATACCCGCCTATGTACAGCGTTACAGATTTATCGGAGCTTGAGATCTCGGACTCCACGTATTCCGCAAAATCCTTTATCCTTTCAGCTAATGCTTCGGAATAAGCTCCTGCTCGGAGTTCAATAACTCCGTCTATTGATGCGTAATAGCTCATTGGTTTTCTCCCCTTTCTTCGGAATGGGGCGAGCCGAAGCCCGCCCCACAGTATTGATCAGTTCTTATTCTTTTTTCTGAACTGGAGGAAGATGAATCCTCCGATGATGAACAGAACAAGTGCGATTGCGATTATCGTTTTTACGTTCATACCGTTCATTCCTCCTTCTTGTTCCTGCGCTTGGCGACCACGCTCACAACGAAGCCTGTTGCCGCACAAGCAGCGAGAACACATCCGCCGATAATCGCGGGGATCTCGTATTTATCGTCGTCAAGGCCAAGCTTTACGAACTCCGAGTTGGAAACGATGAGCTCGACGGGGTTATCAAAGCTGTGCTCCACGGTGATCTCAACGCACTGAGCCGAGATCGGGAAGTAGCCTTCGGGTACAACGGTTTCCTCCAGCCATACCATACCGATGGGCAGACCGTAAACAGTGATGTCGCCGCTTTCATCCACCATGAGCGTGGTGTACTCGCCGCTGCCGTCGAATACGCAGGTATAGCTGCCGTCCGCATTGCGGTTGAATGTAAGCGCCTTAAAGCCGTCGCCGTCCTTGATGTTGATGCTGAAACCTGCGCCTGAAAGAGGAAGGCCCGTATCCTTATCCACCTTATGAAGGATAAGACCGGTGGGGCTGTTTGCGATAACGATCTTCGCGGGATCGTCAACTCCGTTATTCGCTTCGATCGAAACACTTACTTCGCCTGCGTTGATATAGCCCGCGGGTGCATTCTCAATGATGGAATACTCTCCAACAGGCAGGTATCTGAACTCCATGCGTCCATTTTCGTCCACTGTGAATGTTTCATCTCCATCGGGATCGGGTATGCGATAGCCATCGTCCATGAGGCTTGTCCTTACGATCTCACCGCGAGCATTCACGAGAGTGAATTCAATGCCTGCAAGGGGCTTGTCTGTATATGCGTCCACCTTTTCAATGATAAGCGAGGTCGGAGTGTTTGCGATCTTCACAGCAGCGGGGTTATCAGTACCGTTTTCATCAGTGATGGAAACGAATACGGGCGCGTTCTGGATAAATCCAACTGGCGCGATCTCCTCGATCGTGTAGCGGCCGATGGGAAGATAACGGAACTCGGCATGACCACGCTCGTTCACCTTGAATGTTTCGGAACCGTTTTCATCGGGAACACGGTAGCCCTCACGGGTAAGACGGGTTTTCACGGTTTCGCCGCGAGAATCGATAAGTCGGAACTCCACATCTGCAAGCGGTTTACCTGTGCTTACATCGACCTTTTCGACAATAAGTGCGGTGGGAGTATTCTCGATTCGCACGAAAGCGGGATCGTCAACGCCGTTATTGTTGCCGATGATAACGCCGACCTTATCATTCGGAATGAAGCCGACGGGAGTTACCTCTGCAATCGTGTAGTTGTCGATGGGAAGATACCTAAACTCCGCATGACCGTTTTCGTCAACGAGGAAGGTTTCATCACCCTTTTTATCGGGAATACGATAGCCTGCCGTGGTCATTTTAGTCTTAACGACTTCACCCTTGCTGTCAAGCAGCTTGAACTCGACATCTGCAAGCGGTTTTCCTGTACTTGCATCGATCTTTTCTACGATAAGCGCGGTGGGCTCATCATAGGCGGCGGTGCTGCCGCTGATAGTTCCGTGCTCATCTACAGAAAACTCATAGATATGCTCTGAGAGGATATAGCCGCTGGGTGCAGCGGTCTCAACGAACGTATAGTTGCCTGCGGGGAGGCCCGAGAGCCTGATCTCGCCGTTCTCATCTGTAACACCGCTTGCGAAAAGCTCGCCGTTTGCTTTATAGATGGAGAAGGCCGCGCCTGCAAGAGGTTCGCTGTTTGCTATATCGAACTTGCTGATAATAACTTCATTCTTGCGGTTGGTAATCTGTATAACAACGGGATCGGCGTTTTCGGTGGTTATGGTTACGCTGTAAACATCATCCGAGATGATATAGCCTGCGGGTGCTTCGATCTCGCGGAGATAATAAGTGCCTGCGGGAAGATAGTCGGACTCTGCATATCCGACTCGGTTGGTGGTAAGAGTGCAAACGAGTTTTCCGTCTGCGTCCTTCACTTCATAGACAACGCCCTCAAGCCCTTCGCCGGTATGCTCGTCGATTTTCTTAACCGCGAGCTTGCCCTTGAAGATATGGTTCACGATGGGGTTGTCGTAGTAATAGGTGTTTTCAATAACAGCATCGCTGCCCGTAAGGTCAACCGGAAGCTGCACTTCAAGAAGGATAACGGCGGGATCGGGGGCTGCAAGCTCCTTGAGATAGTAATGGCCTGCGGGAAGATCCGCGCTGGTCTGAGCGATGCCTTGGCTGTCGGTGATAAGCACCTCAACAAGCGCATCCTTCGGCAGCCTGCCGATCTTCTCGGCGGTATAGAGTCCGAAGGTGAAGCCTGCACCTGCGATTGGCCGGAACTCATGGGTTTCGGGATCGTAGGTTTCGCTCTGCTTCTTGAGTTTGAGCATAGCGCGTCTGCGCTCGTTGTTTACTCGAACGGTTGCGCTCACAACGGGCGTAACCTGATCCTGATAGCTGAGAGTGACGGTATGCGGTGCCGCATCGATGACGTAGCCGTCCGGCGCTTCAACTTCTACCACGGTATAGGTGCCGAGGGGAAGAAGATTGCTTATCGCAATGCCATTCTCGTCAGTTGTGAGAGTATCAACGATATTGCCGCTCTTATCTTTGATTACGAATCTGCATCCTGCAAGACCTACTTCGGTGAATACAGGAGTATGCAGCGTTCCCCAGACAGAATCGCTCGTATGAACTGCGCTCATACTTTCGGCGGTCTTTTCGATACGAATTCTGCCTTTTGCGCTTTCGTTGATTACCTCGATCTCGATAACGTCGTTAAGCGGGATCTCTGCGGTATAAACCGTGCTGTTCAAGATATACGGATGAACGGTTGAAAGCTCCTTCACATACACGATGCCGGGAGCGATATTCTCAAGCACGGCGACGCCGCTTGCATTAGTGGTGATCTCGGCTATGAGCTGGGTGCAGGCATTGTTCGAGTAAACTCCGAACTTAACGCCCGCAAGCAGAGCGCCGTTATCGCCCTTCTTGATTATCTTGAGACCGCCAAGAGCCTCGGTGTTGACGGTTACGGAAGCGGAAGCGACGACCTGAGTGCTGCTTGCACAGAGGAACACGCTCTGAGTGTTCGCGCTTGTGGGAACGTATGCGGTCATGTTATTCACGACGCGGGAGTCGAGCGCTTCTGCATTGAGCGTAAAGGAGCTGCCCGCTGCGGAAAGATCTGCGCTTATCGTAAGCGTTTCGCTGCCCGTTCCTGTATAGCCGCTTATGCTTACGCCCGAAGGAAGCGAAGCAGTGTCGAGGGTATAGCCTCCGTTTGCGTTCACGAGCGTTACGCGAGACTGTCCGCTGAAACCGCTTCCGGTGTTTTCAAGGTCAAGCTGCGCGGGATCAAAGCTGATGCCGTACCGGAGAGTATCCCTGTTTCTTGCGTGCTCAAGCAGTTCGTCCGCCCATACAAGGACGTGCTCATATCCGGGCTTTGCTCTGATAAGATCGGGAAACAGCAAACGGTTGGTGTACTGATACGAGCCGGGTTCGCCCTGCTCGCTGAGCCAGAAGCGGATCGCGTTCGCAGTGGCCTGACGAGCTTCGTCTGCGGTGAAGCCGTCGGGAGTTACAAACGGATAGCCGAAGGTGAAGATCGAGAACAGACCTTCGATGGTATCGACTTGAAGCAGCGTCGAGGGATTGGTTTCAACGTACTCATCGCCGTGCGGGGAGTGCATTGTATGCTCGATGCAGTATACGTCTTCGCCCGTTTCCGCTATCCAATGCCGCGGGGTGTGAAGATCGCGCCATACACCGTCGTAATAACGCTCGAGGTAATCGAACGCCGAATCATACTCGGACTCGATGGTAACGCCGCCCTCGGTACGGGTGCTGCCGCGGGTTTCGGCAAGAGCACCGACGGGGATAAGTCCGAGGCACATGACGGCTGCGAGCAGCAGCGAAATGAATCGTGTGGTTTTAGACATTTGGTTTCTCCTTTTTCATAGAATTCTTGTTTTGTTTATTGAGTTTTTCTTAGATTAACTCAGCCTGCTGGAAGGTTAATTATTTGGGGTTGATCATGGGATTTACCGCGTGAGGAAAATAAAGCTCTCTTTCCAGCAAGCGTTCGGCAGCTCGTTTTTCGGAGTAATATGCCGCTCTGCGGTGACGAGGCTTCTTCCTGCGCGGAGTACGCTTTGCGTGGAAAAACACCTCAAAGAACTGCAAGTAGGGATCGCGCTTTGCCATATCAGTCCGTTTGCCCTACGAAGTTGTCCTCGTCTGTCGCATATCTGATGTCCTTATATGCGTCATCCTCGTCATCCGAATCGACATCGTCTGAAAAATCCTCGACGTTGCGCAGATACTCGATCTCATCCGCAACAGCCTCGAAGAACGCCAGCCTGATTCTTTCATCCTCAAGTCCGCGAATAGCCCTGACCGTGAAGGACACGGGTTCCTCTGCAACTGCCATCTGCTCCACGTAGAGCTTGTACATGGCATCCTCGTCAT
>JAFZJT010000301.1 GCA_017553815.1 Clostridia bacterium | reverse complement strand
GAGATGCAGAAGCTGTCGGGGAGATATTCAAGCTGTTTGCGCAGGGCGTTGGCGTTCGTGATATCGAGCTTCGCGTGAAGGTGCTCTTTCCAGACGTTAAGTGTCCAACAAGGAACCAGATCTATTTCATCATCGGAAACAGCCGATACATCGGAAGCAACGCCGTCGGACTCGCACTTCCGCCGATAATTGAAAACAGGCTTTGGCTCGAGGTACGTTCGCAGGCTGATAAAAGAGGATTGGCGCCTAAAGAACACCGCTTCCTCTTGAAGAATCTGTTTTATAAAGGCTTTGGCAGAATGAAGCCCACTGCCTATTGCCGAAGCATTCATTCGCCGGCTTATGTGATCGAGGGCGGCGGCAAAAGCGTATACATAGACGCACAGCAGATTGAAGAAGCCGTATTGAGCTGTGCTTCAAAGATTCTTGAAAGCGATATGGATGATTTGGTAAGTCTGTGCAAAGCGGCGGCTTGCGAAGCTTACGAACATGCCGAAAGGCTCGAGAAAACGCTGAAAGACCTTGAGTCGCAGGCAGCCCTTTCTCAAGGCAACTTCGGCGGACAAGTTTCCGTAAAGACGATTATAAAGGGGCTGGACAGCAGGCGCATTGAAGCAAAGCTAATGAACATCGGCGCGGAATATGAAAGATACATGCTTGAGAATCTGTCGAAAACGGATGAGCAGATCGACGCCTTCTTTGCTCACATGGCCGGACTTCAAACGCTCAGTTCCGAAGAAAAAGAGTATTTTTTGAATATACTCGTGAAGGATGTGACCGTATCTGCCGATGAGGTCTGCATTCGTTGCTGCTGCTCAAAGATAAAGCGGATCCATATCCGGCCGCGTTTTAAGATCGCCGTTTCGGAATATCAAACAACTTCCAGCATTTAACCGACATTATATAGCTTTCTTTCTTGCTAAAACCCCACTGTTCATGTATAATACTCATATAAATTACCATTAAGGAACGGTATTATGTGCAATACGATATCCTATGAAAACGAAAACAGCTTTTTTAGCAGCGCGATAAGCGCCGTTAAGGAAAGAACGGCGAACCTCGCTCTGAAATACTACATTGAAACCTATGGCTGCCAAATGAATGAGCACGACTCCGAAAAGCTTGCGGGAATGCTCAGAGAATGCGGCTACACGAAGGCTGAGTTGAAGCAGGAGGCCGATCTCATCCTTTTCAACACCTGCTGTGTTCGCGAGCACGCAGAAAAGCGCACTTTCGGAAATGTCGGTTTTATAAAAGAACTCAAGACAGAGAATCCGCGCCTCATCCTCGGCGTTTGCGGGTGCATGATGCAGCAAAAGGACGTTGCAAAGCGGCTCTTCGACCGATTCCCGTTTGTGGATCTTGTTTTCGGAACGCATGAGCTTAAAAACTTCCCCGAAATGCTGCTGAAGGTCTTGGATGAGAAAAGGGTTTTTCAAATCAGCGATTCCGACGGAGAGGTCATAGAGGGGCTTCCCGTTGAGCGCGTCGAAGGCTTCTCGACCTTTGTAAACATAATGTACGGGTGCAATAATTTTTGCACCTACTGCATCGTGCCCTATGTTCGCGGAAGGGAGCGCTCCAGAAGGGCGGAGGATATCGTAAACGAGGTCAAGGATGTCGTCGCCTCGGGCTATAAGGAGATAACGCTTCTCGGTCAAAATGTCAACTCATATTCGAGCGATGGCCTGGATTTCCCCGCACTTCTCAGGCTTATCTGCAGGGAAGTTACGGAGCTTAAGCGTCTGCGCTTCATGACCTCGCACCCGAAGGACCTTTCCGACGGGCTGATCCTTGCGATGTCCGAGCTCAACAACCTCTGCAAACATATCCATCTGCCCGTTCAGTCGGGAAGCGACCGCATACTAAAGGCGATGAACCGTAAATACACCTCGAGCGCGTATCTCGAGCTTGTTGATAAGCTCCGCGCCAAGGTTCCGCACGTTGAGATAACTACCGATATCATCGTCGGCTTCCCCGGCGAGAGCGAGGAGGATTTTGAGGCGACCTGCGAGCTCGTTCGCAAGGTCGGCTACAGCAACGCCTACACCTTCGCCTATTCTCCGCGCGGCGGCACCGTTGCGGCGCGTATGGACGAACAGATTCCCGAGGAGGAGAAGAAGCGCAGGTTGAATGCGCTCAACGCCGTTCTTGCGGAAACGATTCCATCGAATAATGATAAATATATCGGCTTTGAGGGCGAAATACTCGTTGAAGGCGTGGACCATAGGGGAGAGCCGCTCCTGTTCGGAAAGCTTTCCAATTTCAAAATGGTATACGTTGAAGGCGATGAATCGCTCATAGGCTCGTTCGTTCCCGTGAAGGTGGACGGCTATCGCTTCAACTCGCTCTTCGGTCATATCGTTGATAGGTGATACTATGGCTTCTTTAACCCCGATGATGCGCCAATACCTTGAGATGAAGGAGAAGTACAGCGACTGTCTGCTGTTCTTCCGTCTCGGCGATTTCTATGAAATGTTCTTTGACGACGCGGTTTGCGCGTCAAAGGAGCTTGAGCTTACGCTTACAGGTCGCGATTGCGGCTTGCCCGAGCGCGCTCCGATGTGCGGCGTTCCGTATCATTCAGTCAACACCTATATTACAAGGCTCATCCAAAAGGGATATAAGGTCGCTATCTGCGAGCAAATAACCGACCCCGCGCTCTCAAACGGGTTAGTTGAAAGGGATGTTATCAGGGTCATCACTCCCGGTACCGTTATCGAGGAGCAGATGCTCGACGAGCGGCAGAACAACTATATCGCGTCCGTTTGTGCGCTTGAGAAGGCGGGGAGGAGCGAGTATTCGCTTTCCTACTGCGACGTTTCGACGGGCGAATTCTACACCATGAGCGTTTCGGGAACAAACGCTTCGAGCGAGCTTTTCAACGAGCTTTCGCGCATCTCGCCGCGCGAGCTTATCGTTAGCGAAAGCGTTTTCTCGGACGAGCTTCTCACAAAGCGCATCAAAAGCAAATTCTACGTTGAACAGCAGGATAAGCGCGCCTTTGATATCCAAAGAGCCCAGCAGAGGCTCAGCGCGCATTTTGGCGTTGCAACGCTCTCGGGCTTCGGTATCAAGGATAATTCTTTCGACGTTTCCTCGCCCGGAGCGCTTCTTCGCTATCTTGAGGAGACACAGAAAAACGCGCTTGCGCATATAAAGCGCATAGTCCGTCTTGTTTCAAGCGAGTATATGTCGCTCGATGCTTCAACGCGCCTCAATCTTGAGTTGACCGATCCCATACGCTTCGACGGCAACAAGAAGTTTACTCTGCTGAAAGTCCTTGATAAGACCGAAACGGCGATGGGCGGTCGACTTATGCGCCGCTGGATAGAGCAGCCCCTACAAAACGAAGCCGCCATCAACGAGCGCCTTGACTCCGTTGACGCGATATTCATGGCGACTGCAGAGCGCGAGCTTCTCTCCAACACGCTTTCAAAGGTCTACGATATCGAGCGCCTTTCAAGCCGCATCGCCTACGGCACCGTTTCGCCGAGGGATTGCCTTGCGTTATCAAACACGCTTTCGGTCATACCGGAGCTATTGATGATAACGCTCTGCTTCAAAAAGCAAAGGACCGCTTATATCGCCGACAACCTCGACACCATGGACGATATAAATAAGCTTCTGGTAGCCGCCATATCGCCCGACGCGCCGGTTTCCGCAAAGGACGGCGGCGTTATAAGAGCCGGGTACAGCAAGGAGATCGACGAGCTTCGCGACTTCGCGGATAACGGCGAAAAGTGGATAAAGGGCTTTGAGGCCGCAGAAAAGGAGCGCACGGGAATAAAAACGCTCAAGGTCGGCTATAATCGCGTTTTCGGATACTTTATCGAGGTTTCCAAGTCATTTATCGGCAGCGTTCCCATCGATTATCAGCGAAAGCAAACGCTCGCAAACGCTGAAAGATACGTCACCCCACAGCTTAAGGAAACCGAGGAAAAGCTTCTTGGAGCAAAGGAGCGCTGCCTCTCTCTTGAATACAAGCTGTTCACAGAGATAAGGGAAAAGCTTCTTTCCTGTCTCGACAGGCTTAAGATAAACTCCGAGCTTATAGCCGAGCTCGATGCGCTCTGCTCGCTTGCAAAGGTCGCCGCGTCCAATAACTATTGCAGGCCGAAGATAAACACAGCCGGCAAGATATCCATAAAGGACGGCAGGCATCCTGTCGTAGAGCTGGGAATGAAGGATTCATTCATACCGAATTCAACCGAAATGAATATGAATTCGGACAGGCTCATTATCCTCACCGGCCCCAATATGGCAGGCAAGAGCACCTATATGCGTCAGGTCGCGCTGATAACGCTTATGGCGCACATTGGCTCATTCGTTCCCGCAAAGAGCGCGAATATAGCGATCACTGACCGAATCTTCACTCGCGTCGGCGCGTCGGACAGCCTTTCGACGGGTCAAAGCACCTTCATGGTCGAGATGAGCGAGATGGCAAACATACTCAACAACGCAACGAAGCGAAGCCTTCTCATTCTCGATGAAATAGGCAGGGGCACGAGCACCTTCGACGGCTTGAGCATAGCTTGGGCCGTGCTCGAGCATATTTCCGACACCTATAAATGCGGCGCAAAGGCGCTGTTCGCCACCCATTATCACGAGCTTACCGAGCTTGAAGGCAAGCTCGACGGCGTTAAGAACTACCGCATCTCCGTTAAGGAGATGGGGGATACGATAATCTTCCTTAGAAAAATCGTCCGAGGCGGAGCGGATAAGAGCTTCGGCATACAGGTCGCAAAGCTTGCGGGACTTCCCGAGCAGCTTATCGAGCGCGCCAAGTGCATACTCCGCGAGCTCGAGGAATCAGACGTTGCCCGCGCTGCCTCAAGGGTAGCACCAGAAAAGACCGATGAGCAGGTCAGTCTGCTTGCGCCAGTGAACGGAGCGGAGTCTGAGGATAGTGAAGCTTCGATAGTTTACGACCTTTCGAGGATGGACGTTGAGCGCATGACGCCGCTTGAGGCGCTTGCGAAGCTCTACGAGATAAGCACGAGGGCAAAGATACTCAAATGAAACCTATAATCATTCTTGAACCGAATATCGCCAACAAGATCGCCGCCGGCGAGGTCGTTGAGCGCCCCGCGAGCATAGTTAAGGAGCTGCTCGAAAACTCCATAGATGCGGGAGCAACTTCCATAACCGTTGAGATCCAAAATGGCGGTATCGACCATATACGCATAACGGACAACGGCTGCGGGATTCCCGAGAGCGACGTTAAGCTCGCTTTCATGCGGCATGCAACGAGCAAGCTAACAAGCATCGATGAGCTTTCTTCGCTCTCGAGCTTCGGCTTCCGCGGGGAGGCGCTCGCATCGATAGCAGCGGTTTCAAAGGTCACTTTGCGCACCCGCATCGAAAACGCCGAATACGGAACTAAGCTCTGTGTGGAGGGCGGTAAGTTTTCGGACAAAGAGATCTGCGCATGCCCTGAAGGAACGGCTATAGAGGTGGACGAGCTTTTTTATAATGTTCCCGCGCGCCTCAAATTCGTTAAAAATGCCCGCAGCGAGGGCGCTATGATAGCCGACTACGTCAGCAGGATAATGCTTGCAAATCCGCATATCTCTATAAAGCTCATAAACGGAGGACGAACTCTTCTTCATACAACGGGCGACGGTTCGCTTGCGAACGCCGTTTTATGCGTATACGGCGGAAGTCTGTTCGCTTCGATGTATGAGGTGGATCATGACGACGGCTATATCAGTATAAAAGGCTATGTTGGAGGCGAAAGCACCGCGCGAGCGAACCGAATTCAGCAGTCGGTATTTGTCAATCACCGTTATATTAAATCGCAGGTCATCAGCAATGCCGTTCAGCGCGCTTATTTGACGAGGGTGATGAACCATCGCTTCCCGTTTTTCGTGCTGAATATGCTCATATCTTCCCGCGAGGTGGATGTGAACGTTCATCCTAACAAGCTGAGCGTTCGATTTTCCGATGAGGAGCGGGTGGCGCGTACCGTAACCGAGGCGGTGAATGAAGCGCTTCGCTCACAGCCCGTTTCCATCAGCGCCGCCGATATCACCACTCAGCCGTACCACGATCCTAATACCGAGATCAAGCCCTTCGGCTTCGACGCGCAGGCATGGAACGCCGCCAAGCAGCGCGAAAGGAAGAACAGCGCTTCAAAGCTTGAAAGCGAGGTTCGGGAGCTTTTCTCAGCTAATACGGCAGACGAGAGCGAGGATGCTTCCTCGGGCTTTGAAAGCAGCGCGCTTCCTCCGCTTTATATCGGATCTGCGAATACCGGGATCGAATCGAGTTCCGCTCGGGATTTTACCCTGCGCGACAGCGGCGTATCGGCATACCCGGATTTCAGCGCGTCCATGCCGAAGAGCTCCGAGTTTAACGCCACTTCCGCACTTCTCGAGGATGTCATAAAGCCGCAGGAGCGCGAGGTTGCCGATGAAGAGGAAGGCTCAGAACGCGGCTTGCATGACGCCGAGGCGGATTCGACTTTCGGCGGGATCCCCGTATACAAGGTTTTGAGCGAGCAATCAAAGCCGCGCGATATCGCCCAAAATACCGAACAGATTCAGCTTGACGCCGACTCATGCACGCTCATCGGTGCCGCTTTTGACACCTATATCATCGTACAGCAGGGCGACACGCTCTACTATATCGACCAGCATGCCGCCCATGAGCGTATCCTTTACGAGAAGCTGATTTCTGGCGAGCTGAGATTCGATTCACAGTTCGTTTCCCCGCCGCTCCCCGTTGACTTCGACCCTGTTGCGTTCGACTGTCTGCTTCAAAACGAGGAACGCTTCTCCGAGTTCGGTTACTCCATTGAATTCGGCGATAAGCTTAACGTCAGTCTGCACGCAGTTCCGAGCATCGTCGGCGCTTCTCCCGAGAAGTTTCTCCGCGATGCGGTGGATATGCTTCTTGAGGAGCCCGATGCAACCGAGACCGATCTGATGCGCTCGAGGCTTATACAGATGTCCTGCAAGCGCGCCGTAAAGGCCGGGAACGATCTCGAGATACGCCAGCTCAAGGCGATAGTGGATGCTTATGCGACGGGCGAAGTGCCGCTCACATGCCCGCACGGAAGACCCGTCATAATCCGCGTCACCAAGACCGAGCTGCAAAAAATGTTTAAACGGATAGTTTGATGCAAGATTCATTAAAACAGAAAATCTATTTTATAGTCGGCCCGACCGCGAGCGGAAAAACCGCCGTTTCGATCGATGTTGCCGGGCGCATGAACGCCGAGATAATCTCCGCCGACTCTATCCAGGCTTATAAGCGCCTCGATATAGGCTCCGCAAAGCCGAGTTTTGAGGAGAGGCGGGGGATACCGCATCATTTGATGGACTGCGTTGAGATTGACAACGTCTCCTACAACGTGGTGGCTTACCGCGAAAAAGCTGCGGCATTCATCCGAGATATCTTTTCCCGTGGGAAAACGCCGTTGATCGTTGGCGGAACAGGGCTGTACGTTAACTCCCTCGTATTTCCGCTGAACTTTTCTTCTGCAGAACCCAATTTTGAGCGGAGAAACGAGCTTGCCGCGCTTGAGCTGACGGAAAAGGGGAGCCTTCACAGCATGCTCAAGCAGATCGACCCGGATACCGCAAACAGACTGCATATCAACGACACCAAGCGCATAATACGCGCCATCGAGGTTTACGAGCAAACAGGAGTACCTCTCAGCGCACACGGCGGTGATTTTTCAAACAGTAGGGAAGAGGAGATAGAGTTTGAGCCCGTCATGGCGGGTATCACAATGGACAGAGCAAGGCTCTATTCCCGAATAGAAGAGCGGATCGATATCATGCTTGAGCAGGGGCTTCTTGATGAGGTCGATTCAATCTTGAGCGGCGGCTTTGACAGCTCACTCCCCGCGCTTCAGGGGCTCGGCTACAAGCAGCTTATCATGTTCCGAAACGGCAAACTCGGTTATGAGGAAGCGGTTGAACTTATAAAGCGCGACACAAGGCGCTTTGCAAAGCGGCAGATAAGCTGGTTCAAACGCGATAAGCGCATTAGATGGTTCAGCCTCGATAAATACGGCGATGAGCTGTCGAGCGCTGTTTTTGATTATTTTAACGGAGAGGATATCGGAGAAAACGAGCCTTGATCGGCAATTGGTGAAACAGAATGTACGATAGCATTTATAAACAACTTGGTATCATCGAGAGCGCATACGAGCGCGTATCAAGGCTCGAAGGTGAGCTTGAATGCGTCTTTAGGCGCATTGAAGGCATTGAAAGCTTGAATCAAGCCAAAGTGCTTGCGGCTTTTCAGAAAAACAGGGTGGCCGCGCAGCATTTCAATCCCACGACAGGTTACGGCTATGACGACGTTGGCAGGGAATGCCTTGACAGAGTATTTGCGGACGCATTAGGAACCGAGGCTGCGATAGTCAGTCCTCAGCTCGTTTCGGGTACACACGCTATCTTCTGCGTGCTTGCGGGTATACTTCGCGCAGGCGATACCATGCTCGCGATATCGGGAAGACCCTATGACACGCTTCTTGAAGCGATCGGTATCGAGGGCGAAGCCGAGGGGTCACTGCGCGACTTCAACATCAAGTATGAGCAGCTCGATCTTCTTTCGGACGGCAAATTCGATCTCAATGCGATCGAGAGCGCGGTCAAAGGGCTAAAGCCACGGCTTGTGCATGTTCAGCGCTCGCGAGGATACGCTTGGCGCGAGGCGATAGCTCCCGCCGATATGGAGCCTGTTTTCAAGCTTATCAAGCAGCTTTCGCCTGAAACTGTGATCGTTGTTGACAACTGCTACGGCGAATTCACGCTTGCAAGCGAGCCAACTGATCACGGCGCTGATATTATCGTCGGATCGCTGATAAAGAACCCCGGCGGCGGCCTTGCTCCGACCGGCGGGTATTTTGCGGGAAAGCGCGAAACGGTCGACAGGATAGCGAATAGGCTCACTGTTCCCGGTATCGGCAGGGAAGCCGGATCGTATTTTGCGAGCTATCTGCCTTTCTTCCAGGGGGTATTTCTTGCACCTCATATTG
Source organism: Clostridia bacterium (assembly GCA_017553815.1). The sequence goes on along the minus strand of JAFZJT010000301.1, from coordinate 2,776 downwards.
TTGCCCAGAGCCTTAAAACAAGCGTTCTGTTTTCTAAAATGTTTGAAGAATTAAAACTTTCCACGATGCCTTCGAGCAGTGCGGTGCGAAGCGATATCGTTCAGGCGCTCCGTTTTTCAAACAAAGAGCAGCTCATCGGCTTCTGCCAATGCATTCAATCCGTTTCTCCGGTGGACAGCTTCGCTCTGCCCGAACCCTATGCAATGCCCGGGTATTCAAACGAGGTGATAATGGCTGCGGGGGCATTCGTTCAAGGCTCATCAATCGAGCTTTCCGCCGATGCGCCGATATGCGAGCCATACACCGCCTACCTGCAGGGAGGATTGACCTATTCGCACGGCAGGATCGCCGCAATGAGGGTGCTTTCGGTACTTGAAAAGAGCGAGAGCGGGGGAGTGGTATTATGAAAAAATGTATACTTTATGACGATCGGGTATGTAATGACTGCGGCGAATGCCTTGTCTGCGACCTTGACCCAAATAAGCTCTGTGATAACTGCGGCAAATGCATATCGGGAGATGACGAGCAGGAGTTTTTGAGCATGATTGTTCATGCCGAAGAGGAGGAGAGTGTTCACGATGACATTATCCCGTTGAGCGAAGAGGATATTGCAGGTCTATCCGACGAGGAAAAACAGCTTCTTGCTTTTATTGATGCGCCGATCGATCTGAATATTCCCGAGCCATTGGATATCGATAAAGCGCTCTATGAAAAGTGGGAGCGCATACTCGCGGAGGACGCCGAGAGCAAACACCGCGGGCATGATGAAGCCGAAGTGAAGTTTAAGAAAGCTCCAGCGAGCTACGCTATCAGAACAAGGCGCAGAAAATGAAACAAAATACCCGGTGGCAATCTCTTGCCGACGGGTATTTATCTATTTGCTAATCATTTTCATTCTTATCTACGGCTGAAATCGGAGCGATCCGTGCGGGTTCATTGTCGCGCAGCTTGATGACCTCGGCCGCCGTGCGCCGCCTGTCCTGCGAAAGCGCGGCGTAGTGCTTGCGCGTCGTATTGACGTCCTTATGCCCGAGCACGTCGGCAACAAGATAGATATCGCCTGTTTCACGATAAAGCGATGTGCCGTAGGTGCTTCTGAGCTTATGCGGAGATATCTTTTTAAGAGGCGCGGCCATCTTCGCATACTTTTTAACGAGCTGTTCAACGGCGCGAACCGTTATGCGCTTTTTCTGCAGCGAAAGGAAGAATGCTTTTTCGTGCCCGCTCTCGGCTTCGATCCCTTCGCGCCTCAGCGAGTATTCGAGCAGCGCGCTTCTGACCTCGGAGCCGAAAACAAGGATATCCTGATTGCCGCCCTTGCGAACTATTCGCACCTCGTTTTGATAAAAGTCGATATCGTCCGTATTGATCCCGACAAGCTCGCTGATTCGCATTCCAGTACCGAGAAAGAGCGTCACTATGGCAGAGTCGCGCACCTTTGTTTGCTCATGAAAGCGCTTCTGAGCGCTCGTAAGCCCGGTTCCGTTGTCGATTAGGTCGAGAAGCTTGACTATTTCATCGGGCTCAAGGCGGATTATCTCTCGCTCGTGAAGCTTTGGGGCATCGACGAGGGAAGGGGGATTGTTTGTTATGCGCCCTTTCTTATAAAGATACTTATAAAAGGCTCGAACGGCCGAGAGCTTTCGCGCTTTGCCGCGCTCGCCGTTTGAAACGTAATCGCTATCGAGCTCAACGGAGCCTTCGCTCGGATAAAACGAAATGTACTCAAGAAAGCGCTCTATATGATCGGAGGTCACAGAATCGAGCAGTGCGCAATCGATACGCTTCATCGAATCAAGACCGTCACAGAGCTCGGTATCCATCAAGAAGCGCATAAACAGCCTAAGATCGAGCGCATAACCGTATCTGGTCAGCGCCCCGGTTGTGTGTTCGACTCCGCGAAAAAATTCAGCGCAGCACTGCGGAAGCTCGCCAAGAACATCGCGCAGCTTTAAAACGTATTTTTGAGTTCGTTCCTTGGAATAATCGTCGCTCATAATGCACCTCGATGATTTCATTATCAGCCGAATAGGGCATGGGATAATTATAGCACAACTATTCGCAAAAGACAAGTTTTGCGAATAGTTATGCATAGATTTTTCAGAAAAAGCTTAAATGCGTCTATTGGCATGTTTTGCAAGTGTGTGCAAATATCCATGTATCGGCGAATGAATCGCTCAATAATCGCGTATTGACGGTTCAAATCTAATCGTTCGATTCAGGCGTTTCCGTTTTAGGAGCTTCGGAATCACTTGAAGCATTTTGTTCCATAAGCTTTTTTAACTCGCTTACAGCGCCAGTTGCAAGCTTATCGCAGCGATTGTTGAACTCGTTGTCCGCATGACCCTTGACCTTGTTCCAATTGACCTTGTGCTTCTTAGTAAGCTCGAAAAGCTCCTGCCAAAGCTCCTTATTCTCAACAGGCTTTTTGGCGGCGGTTTTCCAGCCGTTTCTGATCCAATTCCAGATCCAACCCTCGGAAAAACCGTTAAAAACATAGCTGCTGTCGGTAAAAACGTCGACTTCGCATGGCTGGTTCAGGCATTTCAGAGCCTCGATGACCGCCGTAAGCTCCATTCGATTGTTCGTCGTATGCTCGCAGCTGCCGGAGATCTCCTTTTCGCGCCCATTGTACATCAGCACTGCGCCCCAGCCTCCGACGCCGGGATTCCCGGAGCAAGCGCCATCGGTATAGATCGACACTCTCTTCATATTAATAATATATTATACTATCTGTCGATGTCGGTTTTATCGAGGATGGCATCGTCTGCATTCT
>JAFZJT010000300.1 GCA_017553815.1 Clostridia bacterium | reverse complement strand
CCAAGGCGTTGCTGTGGAGTATGTGCCGCAGGCTGCGGAAAAGCAACCTTGATTTAGCTTCTTACACTTAATTCGTATCAAAAAATGAGCAAAATAAAGCGAGCATCGATTCCAAATCCGTTATCAATGCTCGCTATGGTGCGGTCGATGGGACTTGAACCGATAATGAAATTAACGGATATTTAACGAGGATTAAAATATTACTTAATTTTCAAGGTTTTTTTAATCCGAATTTATAAGCGATTAAAGCCGCCTTTTAGCCTCAATGCTCACCAAACTGCACACCAATGAAACAAGAAGCTTGTTTCATAACACATATAAAAATATTTGCAAAACACTATTGACGAATACAATAGTATTTGTTATAATACTAAGTGTCAGGAGGACGAAACAATGAAAGGTTATTCATCCCGCGAAGTCATAAAAGCTCTGATCGAGGACGGTTGGTATGAAGTCAACACGGTCGGAAGCCACCACCAGTTCAAGCACCCAACAAAGAAAGGGCGAGTAACGGTCAAGCATCCCGATAAGGATATCCCGCGAAAGACGCTTGATTCGATAGAGAGACAGTCGGGGCTGCGCTTCAGATGAGCAGCCCCACCCAAATCTGAAAGGAGAATTGCTATGAAAAAGGATCGCTACTTTTATCCCGCCGTGTTCGGCTACGAGCCGGACGAAGAGATCTCCGTTTTCTTCCCCGATCTCGATGTTGCCACCAGCGGCACGAACGATGACGATGCGCTCGTGTCTGCGCGCGAGCTCCTCGGAGCCGTGCTCGCGGGCTTGGAAGAGGACGGTGAAGATATTCCCGAACCCACTCCACTTCACGATGTTGCTGTCGGCGAAAATGAGCGCACTGTGCTGATCGATGTCTATATGCCCGCCATCAGGCTCGCCAACGTAAATAAGTCCGTCAACCGCACCGTAACGCTTCCTGCCTGGCTCAATGCCGCCGCCCTGGAGCGCGGAATCAACTTCTCGCAGGTGCTGCAGGAGGCACTCAAAGCGCAGATCGCCCCCGGTCAATGACAGCTTTTCGCTCGGTCGATATTATAGCAGGAGAAAGAGTAGGCGTCGCTCGCGCCGCTCTTCTCGGTTTACATCTGCCGGCAATGCCGACAGCGTAAGGATTTTTGAGCACTTTGCGCACGAAAAAACTGGGTGCCACCCTGTTGGTCATGGTGTCGGTACTGGGTGGCAACCACTCGCAAATATCGCACCGGTTACAGCATTATTTACGGCGCCGCGAGATGCGCCGCATCCCCAAAAATGAAAACAGCCCCTCCCGGACGAATCCGAGAGGGGTTGCCTTCTGTTTAGGAGGAAACTTGAGAAAACTTGCTGAAGAAACTGTTTTAATTGACTCGATTGCAACTCGATTGCAACTCGATTGCAACTCGATTGCAACTTGATTGCAACTTGATTGCAACTTGCACGATATGCGAATACCGTATAAGCTCGGTCAACTATGGATCAATGAAACTTTTTCGCGCTGCAAAAGCGCAGCACAATCTTTTATCTCGCTGCAGAAACGCAGCGCACAAAAACGGATTTGCGCGCGGTATTGCGGGTCGTAGAAAAACGGCCAAAACCGTAGTGACAAGCAGGGCAAGTGTACGTACACACTCGCCGCTGTCGCTTGTTTGGGATCACTCCCCAAGCCCCTTTGATCGCGCTTCGCGCGGCTGTCCCGCCGAGAGGCGGCATCGGGTAAAAGGGCAAAGCCCTTGCGGGAGTTGTCATTACAAATCCCATGCTTGCGCGGACATTGATTCACTTGTCCATGACGTCCGGAAGCGCCGCGAAGATGGCGGCCGCGAATGCCTGGCCGTCATCTGTGAGCAACTGTGCGGGATCATAGTCCACCTGTGCGCAGAACAGCCCGAATCGCTCGACCTTACTCATCCAATCCGAGGCGGCATCATCGATGCTGTCGCAAACGATCGTGGTCGGCTCCACTCCGCAATT
>JAFZJT010000299.1 GCA_017553815.1 Clostridia bacterium | reverse complement strand
CAATCTCGCCCCGGGCATCGCATTCCTCGTGGTTTCCGTCATCTTCCGCCACGGCGCGGAGCTGAGGGAGCGCGTCGAAGCTCCCGCGCTTCCTTTCGGCGGGGAGCAGTAAACAAGCCTAAAGTTTTTTCTATCAAAAAAGCGTCCGAAGTCCGGGCGCTTTTCGTATGCGCTTTTTCAAATATTCAAAAGTATCAGCGAAGCGATTATCATTATGTAGCCGATAAGCCTTCTGCCCTTGACGCTTTCGCGGAAGATAAACATTCCCGCGAGACCGATAAGCACTATCGCGCCCACGTTGTAAACGGGATAGACTATAACCGCAGGCACGGACGAGAGCGAGAGTATGAGAAGCCGCGTTGCAAAATAGTTCGGAACGCCTATCGCCGCGCCGTAAATGACGTCGTATTTCGATACCCTATGCTTCTTATAGACCGTGACGGCGGTGCTCAGAAGAAACGCCGAAAGGAAGGTGAAGAGCATGTAGTGGTTCTTATACTGCGCGTAGCCGAGCTTTTCATAGATATTCGCAAGCGAATTGGTGAGGCCGCCGATTATGAAGAGCAGGATGAGGAGCGCCGCCGAGCTCAGCCCCTTGCGCTTTTTCTTCTCGGGGTCCTTTTCAAAATAGATGATGATTATCGCGGCGGCGGCGATGATGAAGCCGATCAACTGAAGCGCGCTCGGGCTCTCCTTAAAGAAGATTATCGCGATAAGAAGCGGGATTATCACGCCGAGCTTCATAAAGACCGAGGCGAGCATTACGCCGTTTCGCGTGATATTGTACTTCAAAAACACGAAGCAGGTCAGGTACAGTATGCCCGCAAACGCGCCGAGCAGCAGCGCAAACGGGAAGCCCTCGCCCGAGGTCGGCTTATCGCCCGCAAGAACGAAGCCGAGCGCGATCGCGCTGCAAACGAAATAGTTTGCCATGAACATGGCAAAGCTGTCTTTGACCCTGCCCTCGCCATGGCGCATTATTATGGATACAGCGGAGCTTGCGAGCACCGCAAGGATTAGATAGATCATTTTGACCTCGATAAAGTCCGTTTTTTGCGCGCCGTGCATTGCGCCCGAAGAATGATACCACAACGGCGAAAAAAACACAATAGCGGCGCGAAAAATGCATGGTTTTGCAAAAGAAGCGAATTGACCCGCCCACCTATCATGGGGTATAATTAAGAAAAAAGGCCGAAAGGCATGGAGGCAGATATGAAAAAGGTTCTTTTGATAAACGGAAGCCCGCATAAGGACGGCTGCACGGCGGAGGCGCTTGCCGAGATGATGCGCGTTTTTGAGGGCGCGGGCGTAACCTGCGAGCTTATCCAAATCGGAAGCATGGCGATCCGCGGCTGCGTTTGCTGCGACAGCTGCTACAAAACCGGCAAATGCGTTTTTAACGACGAGGTGAACGAGATCGCCCCCAAATTCGAGGAAGCGGACGCGCTCGTTATCGGCAGCCCCGTGTACTTCGCTTCGCCGAACGGCACTCTTCTTTCCTTCCTTGACAGGCTCTTTTACAGCACGCATTTTTCAAAGCACATGAAGGTGGGAGCAAGCGTGGTGAGCTGCCGCAGGGGCGGCAACAGCGCTTCATTCGACGCGCTGAACAAGTATTTCACCATCAGCGGAATGCCGGTGGCCTCGAGCACCTATTGGAACATGGTGCACGGCTTCACCGCCGAGGACGTTAAAAAGGATGCGGAGGGGCTTCAAACCATGCGCAACCTTGCAAGGAACATCGTTTTTATGGTGAACGCCGTTTCGGACGCAAAGGAGAAGTACGGCCTGCCCGAGGTGGAGAGAGGCTGCTTTACGAGTTTTCCGGATGGGAAATAAGGTCAAATGAAGCCGCCTTCGGCTAATGAAGAAATGTAAATATGGGAAAATGCGGAGTAAGTCGAAGCATTTTCCCGAAAAGCCGCCACGGCGAGTGGAAATGCCGCCCGAAAGGGCGGCATTTCCATATCATTCGTCAAAGGCGATTTCGCCCGCGAAGCGGATTTCATCTGCCTTAAGAGGCTTACTTAATTATCTCGCAGAAGTAGTCGGCAAGTATTCTTGTCAAAACGGGACAGTTTGTAACATCAATCGAGTTGAGCTGGTTTTTTTCACAATTCAATTCTTTCAACTCCGGATGGGATGAAAGAATAAGCGATGTCAGCTTATTCCAAGAGCAGGATAAATTCACTAATGCAGTATTTGCAGAAACATCAAGAACCGTTAGT
>JAFZJT010000298.1 GCA_017553815.1 Clostridia bacterium | reverse complement strand
TCCACCACACTTCGCGAAGCGAATTTCACTTGATTGATCCACGCACAAACCGTCCTGTCTCTTTTTCCCGAAAAAACTCTGGCGCGCCGACGCGTTTTTTGGTATAATGATATCAGCCGAGGGAAAAGCGGCGAGTTTTTCTTTTTCATTCTTCCTTCCTGATTTTTCTCTCCTTCGTTTTTCCCTTAGCGTCCAAAAACTATTTCGGAGGTCAAGCTCATGGTCATAATCGGCATCTGCGGCGGCACGAGCAGCGGCAAAAGCTCCGTTGCACAGAAGATAAAAAAGGATATCTCCTGCTCCTGCGCGATCCTCAGTCAGGACTGCTACTATGTGGATCAGGGGAACAAGCCCATCGAGGAGCGCCGTCTTGTGGACTACGACGACCCCAAGATCTTCGAGCACGACTCCCTTTTTGAGGACGTGCGCGCACTTATCGATGGAAAATGCATCAATAAAAAGGGCTACGACTATGAAAACCATCGCCGTGCGGACACGGACGAGCTGATCGCCCCGCCCGACGTTCTGATAATCGAGGGTATACACGCGCTGCACGACAAAAAGCTGCGCTCTCTCATGAATCTTCGCATCTACGTCAGCGTGGATGCGGACACCTGCCTTATCCGCCGCATCAGGCGCGACATCGCCGAGAGGGGCAGGGAGACGGATAATATCCTCGCCCAGTACGAGAAGACCGTTAAGCCCGCCTTCGATAAATACATCCGCAATTACGAATCCAAGGCGGATATTTCCATCAACAACAACAAAGACTATAAGGTAGCGGTGGAAATGGTCATCGCCTATGCGGAGAAAAAAGCGGCTATGGAGAGAAAATGATGTGCGCTTTCAGCGTATGATGTGTTCCTGCGGAACATTAAGGAAGGAAATCACGAAGTCAATCGATGTGTTTTTCTCAGACGCCTTCACGGCGAGTGAAGCTGAAAACCGCAGGTTTTCAATTTAGCTGTTTTGCGGAGCAAAACAATTTAGCTATCCCGCAGGGAATAATTCAGCTATCCAACAGGGGCGATTCGGCTAAATTCGCTTCGCGAGCTAAATTTGCCTTCTGCAAGCGAAATTCGCCTGACGGCGCGCTGAATCTCACTACCCACCAATCACTATAATCGGAGCGTGACCCTATGCACAGATGGCGTGCGGCATGGCGCTGGGCAAGGCGCTGGCTCGTGATAGTATTCGCGGGCATACTGTTTTATGAGATCCTTGAGCACTTCGACGCGGCAAGATCCGCGCTCGGAGAGGTTCTTCGAGTGCTTCGCCCCCTGCTCGCGGGTCTTCTGATCGCCTATATCGTCAACATCCCGTCCACGCTTTTGCAGCGGATCGTTTTCAAGAAATTCGAGGGCAAGCGCTTTGCGATTATAATAAGCAATCTCATCGCCTATCTTTTCGTTCTCGGGCTGATCGCTCTGCTCGTTCTCTTGATCGTTCCCAAGGCGGTGGAGGGAGTTACGATGCTCTTTTCCAATATCGGAACCTATTACAACGCCATTGTGAACTGGGCGACCGAATTCTGGGAAGGGCTCGACCTCAGCGACGAGATCACCGAGCGCGCCATCGAGATATCCCGAAGCTTCGCCGAGCGCGCCGAGAATTTCGCGATGGAGTTTCTGCCTAAGGTCATAAACTTCACCTTCTCCACCGTCGGAAAGCTCACAAACGTCGTTCTTGCGATAGCTTTCAGCGTTTACGCGCTCGCGGATAAGGGCAAGCTCCTCGCGCATGCGCGGCGCTTTATAAGAGCCGCCTTCAGCGAAAAGAACGCCGAGCGCATACTCGAAATCAGCGCCTATGCAAACGGCGCCTACAGGGGCTATATAACGGGTCAGCTCACCTCTTCGACCATCATCGGCATACTCTGTTATATAGGAATGCTCATCTTCAAGATGCCCTATCCCGAGATGATATCGGTGTTCATCGCGGCCTTCACGCTGATTCCTGTGCTCGGCCCGTGGATAAGCACCATCCCGAGCGCCCTCATAATCCTGATGGCCTCGCCCGATAACCCGATGCTGGCGGTGTGGTTCGTTGTGATGCTTCTCGTTATCCAGCAGATCGACAACAACCTCATCTACCCCAAGGTGGTCGGCAACGCCGTCGGCCTCTCAAGCGCATGGGTCATCATCGCGATAATCGTTTTCGGCGGGCTCTTCGGCGTGCCCGGACTGCTGTTCTCGGTGCCCACAACAGCGGTCATTTACAGGCTCGTCGCCGAATGGACGAACGCGCGGGCAAAGAGCCGCGGCGTGCCGATAGTTGACGACGTTCCGCGCAATTTTGAAAAAATGGGGCGCGGCGGGAATAAAAAGCGACGCATCTTCTTCAGCGGAAGAGGAAAAAAGAAGGGCGCCGCGAACGTGGACGGGAGCTCCGTAAACGAGAGTGAATATGGAAGCGCCGAATAATAATCTTAAAAGCGAATCAAGCGGCGGGCGCAGCGCCAAGGCGCATCCCTTCAAGCATTTTCGGGTGGTTTCAAAGCATCGCCATATCGTTATGAAACACTGCTTCCGGGCGGGCATCCCGCTTCGGGGGCTTTTGCACGATCTCTCCAAATACTCCCCCGCCGAGTTCATACCAAGCGCCAAGAATTTCGTCGGTACTCGTAGCCCAAACGAGATAGAGCGCGAAAAGCAGGGCTTTTCCTATGCATGGATGCACCACAAGGGGCGCAACCGCCATCATTTCGAGTATTGGACCGACTATCACCCCGTTACCAAGGCGATGACGCCAGTTAAGATGCCCACCAAATTCCTTATCGAGATGTTCTGCGACCGCGTTGCGGCAAGCAAGGTCTATAAGGGCAGGGATTATAACGACGCCTGCCCCTACGAATACTTCAACCGCGGCAGCGCAAGAAAGCGTATGCACGAGGAGACCTCCGCAATGCTCGAAAAGCTGCTCATCATGCTGCGCGACGAGGGCGAGAAAAAAACCTTTGCTTATATAAAAAAAGAGCTCAAGGGCAAGAAGGATTATTGAGTTTTATAACGGTTGATTTATGTCGACAGAGAACGGAGCGTGATTTGTTTGAATAAGCATATTCTTACATTGGTATCCGCAATTATTATCGGCATGCTCTTCGCCTGCTCATGTGCGGGAAACAAAACCAATAATGCGATCGACGAAACGCCTTTGAACGCCGATTATACGGCATATATCGAAGCAGACAAGCTTGTGATCGAAACCGATTCGGGCGTTTACACTTTTTCCGGCAAGCCCGTTGAAGCCGATGCGCTCGATTTCAGCGAATGCTTTGAGGAAGCGCTCGCATCGGGCATGATCTCCCATCAGGATCCGCAGCAGCTTACGCTCAGCTTCCGCGGCGCCCCCCTCGAAGCTCATGTGGAGCCAGTGCTTCCATAGCGCGGAAAGCGAAAGCTTTCCTAACCTCGCGGACGAACGCTTGAATGAAGCGAAGCCGCGATAGCGGACAAAGCGGCCGTTTTGCCGCTCGGAACGAACGCCGCATTTTTAAGCTCTTCAGCCGATTCAACGCCCGTTTACAGAATAGTGCGCATAGTTTGCCAATACGGCGAAAAAACCGTGGAGTACTGCGCCGTATTCGACGGGTGGATATCGAACGGAAAATAGCATGAATGATTATTGAAAGACCCCGCCTGCGGTGTATCTGCTGGCGGGTTTTCGTTTTCATATTATATTGACTCCGATATTGTTATTGGAATTATCTCAGTCGTTATCCGTATGATTTCTGAAGTATTGAAGATACAGGTTAAACGAAGCATCGTTCCCTTCAAGCGCCTTGTCAAGCCCTTCGATAAGATACGGGAGCGCATCGCGGCATCCTTTTGCTCCGCAGTCTATGAGCCTTCCGTGGGCGGTATGCAGTAAAATATCTATGGAGTCCTTGGCGTCATCCTTAATATCATACATCCCCGCGATAGAGCCTATGTCCGAAGCTCCGTAGTAATAATGGCGCTCCTCGCCCGTTTCAAGGTATCTTTCAAAGCTGTCCTTCGCCGATGCAAGCAGCGAATCAAAGTGGTTGCGAAGCCGCGTTTCCGCCTCGCGCTTTTGGGCGCTTACCGTTAAAAGAAGTATGAAAAGCAGCGCACTCAACGCCGCAAGCGCAATGCAAGCTATCGTTATGGGCTTTGCTTTTTCGGTTTTCATTTTGTTTTCCGTTCCTTTCCGAAGCCGTTTGGCTTTTTTCGCGTAATATAATACCAAACGCAAGTCGTTTTGTCAAATTACCGCGCTGTTCTGGTACAATACATAGGTAACACAAAGGATACAAAAAAGGAAACCCATGTGGTATAGCTAAATTGGAAACAACTTCCACAGCAAAAAGGAGGTTCCCTCGAATGAAGAATACCACAGAAGCGCACTTTCGTCAACGGTTAATTAATTACGCTAAGCTGAAAATGTACTGCCTTGAGGAAGGACAAAAACAGCTTGCAGTTTATCAAAAAAAGTCAAAACCCTTCTCTTGACAGCATCGGGGTTGGTTCCTCCGAAAGGTCTGAAGTGTAACCTATGTTTGACGCCTGAACACAACGCCGTGCGCAAAATAATGGCTCTACTCCCAAAATCGTACCAATGTGGTATACTTAACTACATGGAAACACTACTCAAGGGGATACCGGAGTTATTCGGC
>JAFZJT010000297.1 GCA_017553815.1 Clostridia bacterium | reverse complement strand
CTGTGGATAACGCTCTGGTTTACGGGAACGTAGATTCCGCCGTATTTCTTCGCGGCGGAGAGACCGAACACGTGGTCGTCCTCATTGATGGTGCCGCCGACGGCGCAGAGGCTGTTGTGGCAGTTGGTCATCGCATAGGGGATCGGGAACTGCTTGAGGCCGGAAGCTCTCGCGGTCTGGATGATGCCGACGTAGGTGATGTCGTGGCTCATCAGGCAGTCGAAGCGGATGCGCATTTTCTTCGGGTCGTCCGAAACGTCGTGCGCGCGCATTATCTGATAGGCGATGGTGTTTTCACGGCCCTGGTCGGGGGTGATGCCGACTGCGGCGTCGAAGGTGGGCTTGCCATCTACGAGGTAGACGCCCTTGGAATGAAGCTGGATCATTTTTAAACTCCTTTGATGCGTTTTGTGCGGTGTTTCACGGGGCATATCCTTCCCCGCCTCCAAGTATACTACACCAATTTATGCCGTTTTTCAAGCGAATTTTGGCAAGTTTGGTCATATATAATGTTCTATACCGAATCCGAACGCCGCTTTTGCGAATTAAATGCCGCTATAATGTAAAACGCATCGCGGCAGCCTGCCCGCGGTGCGTTATGAAGCATGATCCTATATGGTTTTATTTGCCCGTGTCCGTCAGCGCGCCGATGAACAGCGGCAGGCTCGTTTCGGTGTCGATTATCATGAACACGAACGGGCGGTCGAGTTTGATCGTTTTCGGCTCGGTCTCCACTTGCGCGCTCCCCGGCGCGGGCATAACGCTTGTTACCGCGCCCGCCTTGGTGCCCTGCTCGCCCACCTCGATATAGGTCTTATGCAGCACCTCGGCGATACGGATGTTTCCGTAAACGCTTTCACCGAGACCCGTGAAATCGGCGGTCGCCCCGTCGAAAGCCGAGCCCATGCCCATCGCCTTGAGCGCATCGACGAGCGAGGCTTCAAACTCAAACGAGAATTTCGGCATTCTCGCATAGACCGTCCGCTCCTGCGCGTTGTCTATGAGCGAATGCAGATCTTCGCCGTTCAGGCCGTCGATGAAGTCATAGATATCCTTGCCGGCATTCGGAAGCAGGGTCAAAAACGCGAACCTTCCGCCGTTATAGGGCTTGATGAAGCCCTCCGCGCCGTTGAGCTGAACATAAGTATTCTCCACGGATGACATGAATTTGACCGTTCGCTTCACTCCGCCGAGCGCTGTGAACTCGCCGTCCAAAACCTGATGCTCCATGGTGTACTTCTGCTGCCATTCCGCCTCGAAGGTGAGCGCGTTGATAAGCTGCATCACCGCAAGCGGGTCTATCTCGTCTATGATACTGTCTATCATCCCGTTCGTTTTTTCCTTCACCCAATGGTTTATCTCGGCGACGGTGGCTTTATCGAATGCTGCGGCGATGATATCCGCGCCGTAGATATCGGCATTCGTCTGCAAGAAATCCTCATTCGGAGTGAAAGCGCGCGGCGCGTCGGAACCCGTTTTGAGAGCCTCCGCGCTTTCCCTGAACCAAACCGAATTTGCGATTTCCACCTTCGCGTTTTTATCGCCCGTAAGCGAATCGATATACGCGCTGAGATAGGCGTTTAAATCGGCTGTCTCCATGCCGCTCGAGAGCGTATCCTCCATTTCGATAAGCGTGTCCCCCCTCGCTCCGTTTTCGGTCATCGCAAGCGCGGTCAGCACCGAAAGCGGCGAAACGAGCGAGTTTTCGCCCTTTTTGATAGAGTTTTTGAAGAGCTCGACCATGAAATCGGCATGGGCTTCGGCAAAGGCCTTGTCGGGCTGTTTTGGACTAACTTCCGAATTTGCGCGCGGCTCGGCGTTCAGCTTCATAAAGCTCGCCGTTCCGCTCTTCTCCCTTCCCGTACAGCCGAACGATGCAAACAAAAGCGCGGAGAGCATGAGCGCGATTATCCGCAGTTTGCTTCTGAATATCCTTACTCTCTTTTTCATTTTGAACCGTCCTTTCCGTAATTTGCCGTTTGGCGATTGAGGCTATAATTTTACGAAATTCAATTGGAATTTCATCCATAACTATTCACTATTCATTATTCACTATTCACTTGACTTAGCCCAAGTCCGTAAGAGTGCCGATGAACAGCGGGATATTCGTTTCCATTTCGATTATCATGAATACGAACGGGCGGTCGAGCGTAACGGTCTTTATCCTATCTTCACCGGGGTAAGCCGAGCCTGCGAACATCTCAACGAGCGTTGCCGCGCCCGCCTTCGTGCCCTGCTCGCCGACCTCGATACGGGTCTTATGGATAACGCGGCTTATGAACACGTCGCCCTTTTCGCAGTCAAACATATTCGTGAAATCCGCGTTCGCGGAATCGAAGGCGCTTTCCATGCCCATTTTTTTCAGCGCATCTTTCAGCTCGGCGCTGAAATCGAAGCTGAATTTGGGAAGGGTCGCGTTCACCATATAATCATCGCGAGCATTCTTGAGAATACCTGCGAGGCTCTCGCCGTTTAGACCCGCTATATAGTCATAGATATCCACGCCCTCGTTCGGAAGCAGCGCAGCGAAGGCGTAGTTGCCGAGATACGGCTTGATAAAGCCCGTCGCGCGCTCATCCTCAAGGTAGGCGTATTCCGTGGAGCGCATCAGCTCCGCGCCCCGCTTTTCGCCGTTATACGCGGTAAACTCGCCCTCAGTCACATTGTGATCGAAGTATTTCGAGCTCCACTCCGCCTCGAAAAGCAGGGTGTTCACAAGGTACATCACGGCGGATGGGCTTATCTCGTCGAGTATTTTATCAATCATGCCGTCCGTGCCCTCGCTGACCCACTCGTTTATCGCGTCGAGCGTTTCGTCGTTGAACTCGGCTTTATAGATATCCGCTCCGTAGTAGTCCGCATTCTTTTGAAGAAAGCTTTCGCGAACGGTAAACGGCGCGTTGCTGTTCGTCCAGATCGAGTTTGCGGCAAGAAGCTTCGCTTGATCTGAGGAATTGAGGCACTTCATATAGGAATAGAGATACCCGTTCAGCTCGTCGATATCGATGCCGCCGAGCGCCTTCTCCATGCCCTCGAGCGTTTCACCGTTTGCGCCGTTCGCTGTCATGGCGAGCGCAAGCATCACGGAGAGCGGCGAAACGAGCGAGTTTTTGCCCTCTTTAAGCGAGTTTTTGAATAATTCGAGTGCGAAACCCGTCTGCGCTGTGATAAACGCTTCATCGGCTTCTTTTCCGGAAACCTTGTTCGCCTTTACTCCCGCAGAAAGGTTCACGGCCTCTCCCCCGCCGTTTTGATTCGGCGCCGCCGTGATGGGCGCATCGGTTTTGCCGGTATCGGGCTTCCCCTGCTGCGCGGTCTCCTTTGGCGAGCACGCAGGCGAAAGCGCCGCCAGCGTGAGCAAAAGCGCCAGGCCGAGAGCGGCGGCCTTTTTTGCTCGGGATTTGATTTTTTCAATCGTTTTATTCATATTATATCATCCCTTTCCTTTCTTTAACATAAAGCTCAATCGTGCTTCTGAACGTAAAGCTTAATCCTGTTCCTGCTCGGTATGCTTTTGGCGTACCTCTTCGAGAACGGAATAGAACGCCCGGATATACGCCTTATCCGCCCTGCACTTGGCATTGCCGACCCAAAAAGTGCAGTCATCGTTCATGGTGACATGAATGTAGCAATCATCCTTATAGAGCCTGATATTGTAATCGGTTGCGCCGAGAAAAGGCTCTTCGCTCGCCTCCGAGTTATCGAGCAGGGTGAAAAGCGCCGCCGTGATGCGCGCCGTGTCGGCTTCATCCCAAATCTCGTGCCTGTGCTTGCCCTCTTCGTCAACGGCGACCACCGACGCATATTGGGGGGTGAGCTCATCGCGCGGACAGGTGAAAAACTCTCCGCTCATTCCGTCATACCAACCGACGATACCGCTTTTGGGGTCGAGCTCGGGGCCCGGAGCCTGCATATCCTCGCCGTAGTTTCCGTAATCCGGCGGGTTTGCGTCCCCGGGCATAGCGGTCGGCTCGCTGTTTGAAGGAGCGCCGTCCGTCGTTTTGCCGTCGCCGTCCCGCGGTGGCTTGTAGTTCTCCGCAGAACCGCTTTGCGGCGCACCGCCCGTATTAAAGGCCGTTGGCGGGGCTCCGTTCATCTGAACCGAGGCGGTTTCGGGAGCGCTTGCATCGCTCAATTTCATCGCGCCCTTGATAACGGGTATCGCGACCAGAATCAGCGCGAGCGCCGCGCCTGCGCCTATCGTGAGGCGCTTTATTCGCGCTCTCTTTCTTTTTTCATACTCCGCGCTCCTTAGTTGAAGCTCGGTCTTAACTTCTTCAATGCTTCTTCTCATTTTCATAACTCCTTACTCCACTTCGGAAAGCTCGGCCTTGAGCCGCCGCTTTGCGCTCGTTATGAGATTATCGAGCTGTTTGGCGCTTTTTTTCATTACCGAAGCGGCCTGCTTATAGCTCATTCCCTCGATATAAACAAGGTGCACCGCCGTTTGCATATCGCTGTCCAGCTCTGCTATCGCCCTGTGCAAGCTTCGCTTGCGCTCGCTCTCGATAACTTCCGCTTCAAGCGAATTCATATCCGAAAGCTCGAGCTCATCGGGCGAAACGGGCAGGATCCGTCGGTGCTTTTTAAGATGGTTCAGCGCCTTATGCCTTGCGATCGCAAATAGGTAGGTCTTCAGTGACGACTTAAAGGAATACCGTTTTTTGTGAACGATAAGCTCAAGCATCGTATCGATTGCCACGTCCGCAGAGGCGTGGATATCGCCGAGATACCCGTTGATAAACAGAGTCAGATTGTTGTAATACAGCTCAAGCACCTCGGTGAAGGCGTCCTCATCGCCCTCGAGATAGCGCCTGTAGCTATTTTCACCAGTTTGCATAAACCCTCCGGATAGGTTGAATGCTTTAACCTTACATTCATTAGTCAATCGAAAGGCGGTTTTTCCTGCGCTTCTTCCGCCGTTCTCAAAATTATATTATTTTACAGTTCTTCCGTCAAGCCGTAAAAGCGCGCGCGAAACGGAGCTCAGGCAAGTGCGATGCGCATAAAGTATCGAAAAAACAGTCGAAAATACCGATAGAATTGCTTTCGTCGTCCTTGAAATATCGCGTTTTATGTGTTATATTCTTAAAAGCGCGTTTTGCGCACAAGAAAGAATCAAAACCGTGAAAACCGAACTTTTCAACGCAAAAACTCAAAAGGAAAACGGCACCGCGCTGGCGGGGCGGGTCATCCGCTCCGGCGGCCTCGTTGTGTTTCCGACCGAAACAGTCTACGGGCTCGGCGCAAACGGGCTCGACGGCGAGGCGGTATCGAGAATATTTGAAGCCAAGGGCCGCCCTTCCGACAATCCGCTGATACTGCATATCGCGAAAAAGAGCGATGTTAAGCCGCTTTGGAAGCATATTCCCGATAAGGCGCGGCTTCTGATGGACGCATTTTGGCCCGGGCCGCTGACGCTCGTTTACCTGAAAAGCTCCATCGTGCCCGATGAGGTCACGGCGGGGCTCCCCACGGTTGCCGTGCGCATGCCCGAGCATAAAACGGCGCTTGCGCTGATCCGCGCCGCAAACGTTCCTATAGCAGCTCCGAGTGCGAATCTTTCCGGCAAGCCCAGTCCCACGAGCGTTCGGCACGTTATCGAGGATATGGACGGGCGGGTCGATATCATAATCGACGGCGGGGATTGCTCTGTCGGCGTTGAATCCACGGTGCTTTCGCTCGTTGGCGAGCCCACGATACTGAGGCCCGGCGGCATCACAAAGGAGATGCTCGAGGGCGTTATCGGCTCAGTTCAGGTTGCAAACGCTGTGCTGAATCCGCTTGGCGAAAACGAGGAGGCCGCCTCCCCCGG
Source organism: Clostridia bacterium (assembly GCA_017553815.1). The sequence continues at coordinate 3,924 of JAFZJT010000297.1, read as the reverse complement.
CATGAAATACCGCCACTATGCGCCGGACTGCGAGGTCGCCGTCGCTCTTGGAAGCCCCAAGGCCGCCGCGGGCATCATCAACCGCGAATACCAAAAAGCGGAGGCGGAGGGCAAAAGCTGCAAAATTTTTGCAACAGAACAGACTAAAAACTACTATAAGGGCAAAAAATATGTTATAATCGGGGATAGGGACATGCCCGCGACTCTGCTTGCGGCGCTTTTCGGTGCGCTGAGGGATGAAGCGGCGGACACCGACCTTATTCTTGCCGAGGGTATTTCGGAGAGCGGCGAGGGGCTTGCGTATATGAATCGCCTTTTGCGTGCTTCCGGCTTCACCGTATTAAAATATTAGCGGGATCACCGCGAAGAACGGAGGAAAGAATGAAGATAGCGATCGGCTGCGACCATGGCGGCTACGAACTTAAAAAGAAGATCATCAAGTATCTTGATGAACACGGCTACCGTTACCGCGATTACGGCTGCTCCTCAAGCACCGAGAGCGTGGATTATCCCGATATCGCCTTCCCCGTTGCCGAGGCTGTTGCAAGCGGCAAGTACGACCGCGGCATCCTCGTTTGCGGAACGGGCATCGGCGTTTCGATCTGCGCGAACCGAGTGCGCGGCGTTCGCTGTGCGCTCTGCGGCGACCCCGTTTCGGCAGAACTGACAAGAAAGCACAACAATTCAAACGTGCTCGCGCTCGGCGGCAGGATAATCGGCAGCGAGGTTGCAAAGGAGATCGTCAGCAAATGGCTCACCACCGAGTTTGAGGGCGGAAGGCATGAGCGCCGCCTCACCAAAATCGCCAACTATACCTCGGGAAGCTACAATAGCGAGGTTTCCCCGCACGGCTCGAGCCATGGCAGCTCGTCTGGCAGCCATCACAGCGTCCACTCCTCGAGCGGAATGCACGGCTCAAGAAGCAGCTCCTCTCATTCGCATCATTCGAGCAGAGACTCGGAAGAATCGATATAAACGTAGGCGGCGTTTTGGCATAAGCGCTTAACTCTTATAAAATCTGGGGGTAAATATGGAAAAATACATGGAAAACGTTGTGGTTATCGACCACCCTCTTGTTCAGCATAAGCTGACGTTTTTAAGGGATCGCACCATCGGCACCAAGGATTTCAGGATGCTTCTTCGCGAGCTCGCGACGCTTATGGCGTATGAGGTCACGCGCGATCTTCCTCTTGAGGAGAAGGAGATCGAAACGCCCGTTGCGAAGATGACCGCGAAGGTGCTTGCGGGCAGAAAGCTCGGCATCGTGCCGATACTGCGCGCGGGTCTGGGCATGGCGGACGGCATCATGGACCTTGTGCCCGCCGCGAAGGTCGGCCATATCGGCCTGTACCGCGATCCCGAAACGCTCGCGCCCAAGGGCTATTATCAGAAGCTGCCAACCGACACAAGCGAGCGCGATATGATCGTTGTCGATCCCATGCTCGCGACCGGCGGCTCGGCTATCGAGGGCATCAGGATAGTTAAGGAAGCCGGATGCAAGACCGTTCGCCTTATGTGCCTTGTGGCGGCGCCCGAGGGCATCAAGGCTCTGCACGAAGCGCACCCCGACGTGACGATCTATACCGCCGCCGTTGACAGCCACCTCAACGACCACGGCTATATCGTGCCCGGTCTTGGCGACGCGGGAGATAGGATATTCGGAACGAAATAATGCGAAAAACAGCGGAGCCGGGCGCTCCGCTTTTATAACAGAGTTATTCCTGCCAATGAGCTTATTTGCGATACTGCGGTATTTCCTGCCTGTTCATATCGCCGTAACTGCGCTATTATTCCTTCTTCAATTCATAAGACGCAAGGATGAAAGCGGAGAAAACGTGCTGCTCCCTCCCCCGCTCTATTGGACGGCTACGGTATGTGCTCTGATATTCATATTTCCTTTCCTTCCGTATTATGTTAAAGGTGAATGGAACGAAGCTTACTACATCATGATACCCTCCGCTGCATCAATGAATATCTGTCGGCTCTTGTTTCTGAATTGGCGCGTTGAAGTCGGCGAAGACACGGCGATCACGCGCGATATGTTCGGGATAAAAAAAGAGTTTGTTCTTAAAGAATCGGAGCTGAAAAAGTCGCTCTTCAGATCGCATACGCTTTGCGACGGCAAAAAACGCTTCAATATTCCAAACGACACGCAGAACTATGGGTATCTTGTGCGGAAGATCAGAAGAGCGAATAAGGATTAACTCTTGGTATCGGTGCAACAAATGAACAAAAATCAAAATGACCTTCAAGAAAACAAACTCGTTATTTGTGACAGCAACGGAGAACAGGCTATCAAAGTGCTGTATCTTAAACAGCGGCGCGGCGGATTCTGGCTGTTGATCGGGCTGTCCTTCGTTTGGCTGTGCTGCGGAATAGGATTGATCGCCTACGGATATGCAACTGGCGCCGCGGAGGCTAATAGAGTTGAATCATTTGAATTGCTTGTAATTTTGCCGATACTTGTACTGATTATGATCATAATCAACCTGCATAAAGCACTTTATTACCTCAATACGCGCGTTGAACTTTATAAGCACCATTTTATCTATCGAAACGCTCTTGGAAGGCGCAGAAGCTATTCATATTCTGAGTGCGTTTCTCGGCGCGAAAAACGACCTCTGCTACACCAAGAATATTATACAAAATCAATTATTTGGCTGAAAGACGGCACAAAGCTGACCATTGATGAACAAATTATTGAAAGCGGCTTCGGTGCAGAAATAGGCTATTTGGGATTGAAGAAAAGATGATTTCATACCTATTGTTTTATCAGGCGCTGCTGTATCCCAAGAAAAATCGGAATTCCGCAGGAATTCCTACCACAATTCGCGTAGCGAATTTCACTTGCGAAGCAAATTTAACATTCCAAATGAATATTTCACTCGCCGCAAGGCGAATTTCACTGCGCGCACTCTGCGCACATTTTCTGCCTCTCCTGCAAAGCAAAAGAGTGGCTCAACGAGTCGCTCTTGATTAAGTGAAGCTTGCATCCTTCGGATGCAAATGAAGTGCAGCGTTGTCGCGTGAAGTATGCGCATTCGCGCAAATGATGTATTCCGCAACTATTAAAATAGTTGCGGAACGATAAAAGGACGCTCAATAAGCGTCCTTTTGGGATCCGGCAGCTGCCTATCCTCCCATGCCGTCTCCAGCACAGTACTGTCGGTGTATGTGGGCTTAACTTCTGTGTTCGGAATGAGAACAGGTGGAACCCCACAGCTTAACCACCACTCGCCGTGGAGGCTCTTTCGCAGAAAATGCTTCGACTTGCTCCGCATTTTCTGCCTTTTCTGCAAAGCAAAAGAGCGGCTCTATTGAGTCGCTCTTTCATTTGGGATCTGGCAGCTGCCTATCCTCCCATGCCGTCTCCAGCACAGTACTGTCGGTGTATATGGGCTTAACTTCTGTGTTCGGAATGAGAACAGGTGGATCCCCATAGCTTAACCACCAGAAATTTGTGGTACCGTAAGCTCTTGGCTTACATTCAGCACCTTGATAACTGCATAAAGAGTATTCTTCGTAAACTCACTCAGATCAAGCCCTCGACCTATTAGTACCGCTCAGCTACATACATTACTGCACTTCCACCTGCGGCCTATCAACCATGTGGTCTTCATGGGGTCTTACTCCTTGCGGATGGGAGATCTTATCTTGAAGTCGGCTTCACGCTTAGATGCCTTCAGCGTTTATCCGATCCGTACTTGGCTACCCAGCTGTGCCGTTGGCACGACAACTGATACACCCTTGGTACGTCCATCCCGGTCCTCTCGTACTGAGGACAGCTCTTCTCAAATCTCCTGCGCCCACGATGGATAGGGACCGAACAGTCTCACGACGGTCTGAACCCAGCTCGCGTGCCGCTTTAATTGGCGAACAGCCAAACCCTTGGGACCTAGTCCAGCCCCAGGATGCGACGAGCCG
>JAFZJT010000296.1 GCA_017553815.1 Clostridia bacterium | reverse complement strand
TCCTGCGCATAGCCGTTTTGAGAAGCGACATGCGCTCGGTCTGCTTGGGCTCGATAAGGGATTCAAGATGCCTGTATTCCTCGGGCATCAGGAATCGGAACGAGAGATCCTCGAGCTCCACCTTGATTGCGCCCATGCCGAAGCGCTCCGCGAGCGGCGCGTAAATATCCATCGTTTCCTGCGCCTTTCGCTTCTGCTTTTCTGGGCTGCAGTAGCCGAGGGTTCGCATGTTGTGCAGGCGGTCGGCAAGCTTGATGATGACCACGCGAACGTCGTTTGCTATCGCGAGGAACATCTTGCGAAGGTTCTCCGCCTGTCGATCCTCGTGCGAGAGCATCCTTGTAATGTTGGTGTTCGTCAGCTTGGTAACGCCGTCCACCATCTTGGCGATATCCTTGCCGAACATGGCGGATACCTGCTCTACGCTTACGTCCATGCCGTCCTCAACGGTGTCGTGAAGAAGCCCCGCGATAACTGTGTCGGGATCCATCTCCATGTCAACGAGGATCATGGCCACCGCCTCGGGGTGAACATAGTAAGGCTCTTTCGATTCACGCTTCTGATTGGCGTGAACGGTCTTTGCAAACTCTATCGCCTTTTTAAGTAATTCTGTTTTTTCGGGGGGGAATTTCTTTTCGCACGCGGCAATGAGCCTGTCCATAAACCTTCACACCTCCGGACGTTTATATAGTGAACAGTAAATAGCGAGTGGCAGATAGTCGGGGCTCGGATACCGAAAGGATATCCCGCCCGCTTTTATCCACCGTTCAAGCTAAAAGAAAATAGTTATGCCAATAAATAAAAATTATTTATTGGCATACGGATACTGTATTAATATGTCATCGCGGTTATGACCGGAACTCCGTCAAGCTTTTCGCGGCCGTCAAGCGCCGAAAGCTCGATGGCGAAGGCCGCCGCTTCGACCGTGGCGCCCATGCTGCGAACAAGCTCGATGACCGCGCGCGCTGTGCCGCCCGTTGCAAGCAGATCGTCCACAAGCGCAACGCGCATTCCGGGCTTGATCGCGTCAACATGCACCTCAAGGCAGTCGCTGCCGTATTCAAGACCGTATTCAAGGCGCTTGACCTCACATGGAAGCTTGCCGGGCTTTCTTGCCAGCACGAAGCCCGCGCGAAGCGCGTAGGCAACGGCGGAGCCGACCACGAAGCCGCGCGCCTCGGGGCCGATGACTATGTCGATATCGTAGGGGCGCAGCTCGTTTGCGAGCGTCGCAATGAGCGAGCCGTAGGCCTCGGGATCCTTAACAAGGGTCGTTATGTCGCGGAAAAGTATGCCCTCGGTCGGAAAATCGGGGATGTCGCGAACCGTTTTTTTGAGTTTTTCTTCGTTCATCATATTCTTCACCTCGCGGAAGAGTTTTTAATTATTGATATTATACATCTGCTTTGGCGCTCTGTAAAGCGGCAACCGCGGAATAGAGTCTGCTTTTTGAAAGACAGGTGGGAACGATAACTGCCGGTTCAAGCGAGCCGCGCTGATTCATGCGCACGAAGCCCAGCTCTATGAACACGCGAAGCGCGAATCTTGAGCAGTATTTCGGCTCGCCAATGCTCTCGGAGAGCTTGCATACGAGCTCCTCAAACGAGCAGCAGCAGCTTGAAAGCTTGTTCATAGTGAAGCTGTAGCATTCGGTCAGATACTCCCTCTCAGCGGTGAAGAGCGAAGCGACCGGGGCGAACGCGGGAAGGTTTTCCGGCAAATAGCCAGAAAGCAGGAGCAGCTTCGATGACTTGAGCCTCGCTTCGAGCGCATCCATAACGCCGTCGAAATGCGGCTCGTCGAGGATGGTGACGGTGCTGTAGCCGAACTCAGGAAGCTGGAACACCTTTGGCGCGATGACCAGAACATTGTCGCAGACCGAGGATTCGGGCGGGCAGCCGAAACAGATAGCCACGCTCAGCGCTGAGGAAGCGAGCTCCTCGATCGCCTTTTTCGCGCTCTCGGGGGAGAAGGCAAGCGCCATTACGCCGGAGAGCCTGCCTGAATAGAGCTCGGTGAGGCTCATGGAGCATTTCTCGGCGCGGGAGGGAGCGCCCGTGGGCAGATAGCAGGAGTTTTCAACGAATGCGTCGCAGAAATTCCAAAGCCCCTTTTCAATGTATGCCCCCGCGTCGTCGGGGGTCTGCGCCTGCGCCCATTTGACGCGGAGCTGTATGCCGTCGCTTCCGCACCATGTATTTATGGTCGGGGTATAAAGCAAGTCCAGCTTTTCGGCGCTCAAAAGCCCCTTGAAAAACGGCGCGGAGCCGAACCAGACCGCCTCAAGGCAACCCGAGGGGCAGAGAACATCGAACTTGGTGTGCTGCGAATCGTTTCCAAAGCGCCGGATCTTGCCGATCTCAACGCCGCTCGAGCGGAAAACAGGGGAGGGATTGCATTCGCCAAACGGCGCAAGCAGGGAGATCTCGCGAATAAGCTCGGTCGTGACCGCCGAGGTCGGTATCTCGAATTCGTAATCCTTCCTCGCGGCAAAATCCGCGTCGGTGAAGGCGGATTTGAGGTATTCGTTGAGCCTTCTGTCGAATTCCTCGACCCTGCTCTGCTCCATCGTGACGCCCGCAGCCTTCGCATGCCCGCCGAATCTCATGAAGCAGTCTTTGACGGCACTGAGCGCATCGTGGATGTTGACGCCGTCTATCGATCTTGCCGAGCCCTTTAATACGCCGCCGGATTCGCATAGGAGTATGGTGGGGCGGTGGAACATCTCGAGTATCCTCGACGCCGCGATGCCGATAACGCCGCCGTTCCAGTCGTTTTTGCAGAGCACTATCGCCCTTGTGTCGGATAGATCGCGCTTTGAGATCATGCTGAGCGCGTCCGCAAGTATTCCGGCTTCATCCTTCTGGCGAAGCTCGTTGAGCCTGTTCAGCTCGGCTATCATGCGGTCGATCTCGCGAAAATCGGAGGAAAGGAAGAGCTCGACCGAGAGCGATGCATCGCTCATTCGCCCCGAGGCGTTGAGCCTTGGCGCAACGGCAAAGCCGAGATTACAGGTGTTGTACGGTTTTTTCGTGGTGGGTATGCTGTCAAGCAGGCGGGAAAGCCCGAAGCAGCAGCGTCCCTCGTTTATCGCCTCAAGCCCGAGCTTAACGAAGATGCGGTTTTCATCGATCAGAGGAACGACGTCCGCGACCGAGGCGAGACCCGCGAGCGAAACGTATTTCATAGCGGCGTCCACGCCGGAGAGCGCGTGAACGAGCTTGAAGGCCGTGCCCGCGCCGCAGAGAACGGAATTCGGGTATTTGCTTCCGGGAACGGTGTGGCTTACGACGGCGGCGCAATCGGGTATGCGCTCGGGCGGAATGTGGTGATCCGTCACGATAACGTCCATCCCAAGCTCGGTGCAGCGGTCGATCTCGCTTGCCGCGGAGATGCCGTTATCAACGGTTATTATGAGCCCAACGCCCTGCGAATAGAGCTTGTCTATCGCGGCGGCGCTCATGCCGTAGCCCTCCTCGCTCCTTGAGGGGATATGGTAGGTAACGTCCGCGCCGATGCAACGGAAGTAGTCGGTCAGCATCGCCGTGGCGCAGATGCCGTCCACGTCGTAATCGCCGAAGAGGCAGATCCTCTCGCAGGTGTCGAGCGCAAGGCGTATGCGCTCAACGGCTCTGTGCATATCGTTCAAAAGGAAGGGGTCGTGGAAATGCTTGACGGAAGGGGAAAGAAAGCGCTCGATCTGCTCTGGCGTTTCAGCGCCGCGAACATGGAGTGCGCGCAAAAGAAGCGGCGAAACGCCGAGCGACTCGCAAAGCGCCGCGGAAAGCTCGTTTTCCTCGGAATAGTATTTGGATTTTCGGTAGATGACCAAAATAACCCCTCCGCTTGCCGTGCCGAGGACGGAGAAGCCGACAGGGGGCGTTTCGTCCGACCGCCGAAAAAGCTCCGACGCAGGCAAGGCAACAATAATTCACCTTAAATTATACTACAACAGTGGGGGACGGTTCAAGAGCGGCGGGAAAAGTTTTTTCAAAGCCGAGAATTATATCATTATAAAGCTTGTGACTAACGGCCTATTTCGACAGGCTGCGGATGATGCCGCCGATCATGCCCGCGAAGGCGCACATGCATAAATCGATGAGATTGGCGGGCGAAAGGCTCAATTCCACCGACAGCACTCCGAAAAGAAGCGTCGTGATCGCGATATAGCCCATGCCGCAAACAGCGCCCCAAAGCCAGCGCCGCTTTTCAAACCTTGCCGTGCCGATCAGCGCTGCAGCGAGCGCGCAAACGGATTTGATGATCGGATTAACGATATAAACGCTCTCAAAGCCCAGAACCTGCTTTTGAAGCAGCAGCGCGCAGAGCGCAACGAGCAGAACGCTTAAAAGCATCGAGGCAATTACCCCGATAGGAATGCCAAGGTACGGGTTTTTCTGTGTGCGTGTCATGGTTTCTCCTTCCGCGAAGCGGGCGGTGGAGGGAAAGCCTGCCCGCTGTGATGGAAAACTATATGCGTTTTGCGGAGGATTATGAATGATAGACCATGAATAAGGTTTGCCGGAAAATAAAAAAGCGAAACGCCGCACCTTGCCATAGGGAAACTATGTGACAGGTGGGGAAGCCGATATGTGAAAGCAATAAAAACAGTTCTATGCATATCAGTAGTGCATGGAGCTGTTTTGCTTTGCCGATAATGATACAATTATTCTATGTTTGCTCCTTCAAACCTTTTATTGTGGATGCTGCTGAAAAATACAAGTAACAACAGGCAAAAATGAGGAATGCGCCATGAAAGCAAATGTGATATTATTTTACTTGACATGGGGGGGTATGTTATACTCATATTGTTGCAAGGCGCATCGCTTTGTGATATACTATTAAAGAAGCTATGCTTATGAAAAGAATCCTGTCCCTATTTATAGCTGCGGTCATGCTGCTTTTGCTGCCTGCCGATATACTTGCCGTAGGCGTATCCGGCGCGCAGAACGAGCCGACGCGGGTAAAGCAGCTTGAAGAGCTGCGCGAAAGCAATTCGGACACGTATCTTTTATCAGACGGCACTTACGAATGCGTTATTTATGCGGGCGACAAGTATTTCAAGGACGATTCCGGCAAATACGTTGAGATTGATCATTCCATCGTAAAGGCGCAGAATACTCGCTCCGGCAAAAGCTATGCTTATAAGAATGCCGCAGGCGCGGTTAACGCATATTTCGCGGAAAAAGAGCCCCTTGTATGCGTTGAAGCGAATGGCTCAAGCCTTTCGTTTTATTTGAACGGCGCGAACCGCACCACGGCAAAGGCGGGAGGAGCATCGGCAAAACGGAGCGTACATGAATACGAGCTTTTCGGAAAGAACTATATCTCGTATGAAAATGTGCTGAACGGAACCGATCTTATCTATGAAATGCTGAACGGCTGCCTAAAGGAGTATGTTCTGCTCAAGGATCGAACCGCCCCTTCGGAGTACATCTTTATCTTTGACGCGCCAGAGCTTGAGGCACGGAAAACCGAAAACGGCAAGGTCGAGTTTATCAACGCAGCGGATGAAACCGTGTTTGAGCTTGGCGCACTCTTTGCGGTGGATTTAAACGGCGAGTATACCGATGAACTTGAATACACCGTAAGGGAAACAGGGAAAAAGGGCAAGTATGAAATTACCGTTTCCGTTTCAAAGGACTATCTGACCGCTCCCGAAAGGGCTTTCCCCGTGCTTGTGGATCCGTCGGTAAATATATGGAGCAAGTTTAACCTATGACAGCTTTGTGTCGGAAACGAATGCTGCGACAAATTATCAAATGGATCAGTATCTGCGTACCGGCAAGGATGAGCCCTACGGAGCAAGAAGAACCTATATAAAGTTTGTATTGCCATCGGACATTACCGGTGCCACAATCTCCGATGCATATATCCGAATCAAAAAGAAGGACGGTGTTATGCCCACCGCCAAGGTTTGTCGTGTAACGGGTAACTGGAACTCAGCTACCATAAATTGGATCAAGAAGCCAAATTATACTACGACTAATTCAGGCACGCTGGCTTTGGTATCAAACGATTGGTACAAGGCAACCGTAACCACCATCGTTCAGGCATGGGCAAACGGAACTTCCAATTACGGCTTTATCATCAAGGATAATACCGAGAATAATATTAACCACTGGACTACGTTCTATTCTTCTGGTGCGCCCGCACCGAATAGGCCGGAGCTGCATATTATTTATATGCCTGGTGGAACCACGTCGTCTACATATTATATAAACAATAAATATTGGGGTAAATACATTCATAAACTCAGCGCTTCTGCAGTAACTTCGGTAACCGGTACGGGAACAGCGGGAACCGACTCCTATAAAAAATGTGTTTGGAGAATGGTTGCTTCCAACGATTACAGAGAGTTATCGAATTTCGCTATACCAACAAGAATTACGGTTGATGCCGGTCAAACACAAACCATATCGTTCAGCAAATCTCCCACTGGTGCAATGTGGTGCGATCCATCCGATTTTAGCTATTCTTTTTCCTCGGGTACATCGGGTGCGGTAAGTATTAACTCGAGCACGGGAAAGATAACCGGTCAAAAATGCGGAATAGCTACTTATACGGTAACGCATAAGGTTACGGGACGATCAAATACAGTTAAGGTTTATGTGGACAGCTTTACCGAGCGGCTGGCAAACCATTTTGGTTTTGCCGACAATGTGGCAACTTTGATAAGAGAGGTATATGACAGGGTGGATACATACTACCCAAATGAATCGGTTTACCAACGCGCTTGGAGATCATCGAGGCTGTTGTCTAGCTTTGTTTACAATAATAGTAATTTTAATGACTTAGCTGGTATCGTAACTCCTTTTTCTAATTTGAAAAACTACTTTACTAAAGTACTTAATTTTACCCCTCTAGAATATGATGATATGCTTACTGCAATTGAAAACAACTATAGTTCCTCGATGCCAGATTTCGCCCACGAGCAGTATGCTCTATCAACGCGATTGGCGTATAAACTCGAGTTAGGGATTTTCGGGGAATATCTTCTTGCCCCTACGTCATGGTGGTTGAGCATATTTGATGGTTTAAGCCAAGAAGAAAAATCATATTTCGGAGGTTGGCTCGGAGATGCTACATTTACTGGTGAAAGTGATTTCTATAATAATGATACTACCATATTAGAAAATGATGATTATTGTGCAGATTTGGATGCGGAGAATATATTCAGGATTATTGAAAATGGTCAGGATGTGGATATAGTATCTGCTTACAAGACATACCACTCATTGCTTACAGCGAGCAATACGCGAGCAAAAGTGTTTAAAACCTATGTAGACTACGAATATGTTAAAGAAAAGATATACTACATATTGGTTGTGAAAATTTACGAATTGAATACTTGTATGCTGTACTTACAGGGAATTCGGGGAAGCAGTATGAAATATTAGATCAGATTAATGATGAAGACTATATTAGAAATGAAATTCGCACCAAATATCCGGATACATACAATTTCCTGAATTCCCTAAGAGATGGGCTTGCCGAATTGCGAAGTTATGAATAGTTTTACTTTCGGATATGCCCGGCACGTGGTAAACAAATGACATACACTTTCTCTTTTGCAAGAAAGTGTATGTTAAGATTTGACGATTACTTATATTAAACGGAGGAAATAAATGAAAAAAGTTTTGTTATTTATTGCTGTTGCAGCAATACTGTTGACCATTGTATCAGGAGCTTTTCATATAAATCGGGAAGCTATGCATAATGAAGCAATGACAGAAGTTCCAAATGACGTCAAAAGATTTTCCGGTATTCATGAAGTCGGCTTGATAATCGTTCTAATAGCTATC